>NZ_CALHQO010000589.1:0-3279 GCF_938036635.1 uncultured Leptotrichia sp. | reverse complement strand
AAAAATTAATGATGATAATGAAAGAATTATAGTTTTAAAAAATAAAAAGAAGATAAAATGTGGAAATTTTTTTATAAATGGTGTAAAAAAAGAATTCTATACAGATTTATATTTTTTAATATTACATCATAAAGAAAAAGATAAAAATATTATTTTTGAAGAGCTTATTGAAAAACTTTTAGGAATTATCAAAATAAAAGAGATTAACTTGTAAATATTTATTTTAAAAATAATTTGATTTTTTAAAAAATGGGGGTATACTTTTAATGTAAAAAAAGAAGATGGAGGTATTTATATGAAAGTTTTAGCTATGATTTTAGCTGGTGGAAGAGGTTCAAGACTTGATATTCTATCAGAAAAAAGAGTTAAACCAAGTGTTCCTTTTGCTGGAAAATTCAGAATTATTGATTTTGCACTAAGTAACTGTTCAAATTCTGGTATTTACGATGTTGCATTGCTTACGCAATATTTGCCATTATCATTAAATGAACATATCGGATCCGGAAAACCATGGGATTTTGATAGAAGAGATACTGCAATTACAATGTTGCAGCCACATGAAAAACTTGGTGGAAATTCTTGGTATCAAGGAACTGCTGATGCAATTAGACAAAATATCGAATTTATTCAAAGTAAAAATCCTAAATATGTATTGATTTTATCTGGAGATCATATTTACAAAATGGATTACAGATGGATGTTAAAAGAACATGAAGAAAATGATGCCGAATTAACAATAGCTGTACAGCCAGTGCCTATTGAAGAGGCAAGTAGATTTGGTATTTTTGAAGTTGATCAAAATAAAAAAATCTTAAGCTTTGAAGAAAAACCTGCCGAACCCAAAAGTAACTTAGCATCAATGGGAATTTATATCTTCAATACAGATTCATTACTAGAATATCTTCAAAAATTAGAAAATCACGATTTAGACTTTGGAAATCATGTAATTCCTGCTATGATTCATGAAGAAAGAAAAGTCTATGTTCACACTTATGATAGCTACTGGAAAGATGTTGGAACTTACGATTCATACTTAGAGGCAAATTTGGATTTAATCAAAAAATCTGAAGAAGTTGGTATTAACTTGTATGATCAAGGATGGAAAATCTATACAAGAAGTGCAGATTTAGCACCAGTTAGAATTGGAGTTACAGGAAGTGTCCAAAATTCTTTAATCTGCAATGGATGTAAAATTGAAGGAAGTGTAGAAAATTCAGTATTAGGGCCAGGTGTTACAGTGCGTAAGGGAGCAACTATTAGAAACAGTATTATATTTTCTGGAACTTATGTAGATGAAAATTCTCATCTTGATACAGTTATTACTGATAAAAAAACATACATTGGTAAAAATTCATTCATTGGAAATGGAAATGCAAATATTCCTAACAAAGAACGTCCAGATTTACTATCTTCAGGAATTACAGTTATAGGAAAAGGAGTAATTATTCCTGATGGATCAATTGTCGGTAAAAATGTAAGAATTTTTTCTGGAGTTAAAATTGATGAAAATAATAGATTAATTGAAACTGGAGAAACTATAAAATGGTAATTTGGATTAATAAAATCTAATATAAAAATTTAAAATTCTAAAAAAATTCAAGTTATTAAGAGGTATGCACGACCTTTAAGTAGTGTTTCTTAGTAACTTGAATATTTTAAAATATTTTTAAGAATAGGAGTGATTAATTTGAAAATAGTATATTTAGCATCTGAAGTGGCTCCATTTTATAAATCTGGTGGGCTGGCTGATGTTTTAGGAGCATTGCCTAAAAAAATTCAGGAGCTTGGGCACGAAGTTTCTATAATAATGCCTAAATATGATGTAATACCATTAAAATATCTTGAAAAACTAGAATGGGTTGCAAGGCTTGAAAGTCACGGAGAGATATTTAATTTAGTAAGATATCCTGATGAAAAAATAAATTATTACTTTATTGAAAATAAAGCACTGTATGAACGAGGACATGTTTACGGGGATTTTGACGAAGATGTCCAATATGCCATGTTTTCAGAATTAGCACTTAGATTCTTAAAGGAAATTAACTTACAAGCGGATATTTTACATTGTAATGACTGGCAAACTGGTCCAGTTCCATATTTTTTAAATATTAGATATAACTCCGATCCATTTTATTGGGATATGCGAACTGTTTATTCAATTCATAATTTAATGTATCAAGGAAAATTTTCTAAGTATTCATTTGAAAGAATGGGATATTATATGGATGATAGACACGATTTGAATTTTATGGAAATTGGAATCACATATGGAGATGTAGTAAATACAGTAAGCCCTACTTATGCTGAAGAAATAAAATACGCTTATTTTGGAGAAGGTTTAGAATGGATTACAAACCAAAAATATATTCATGGTATTTTAAATGGAATAGACATTCAAGAATTCGATCCTGAGACAACAAAAGGAATAATCCATTTCAATAAAGATTCTTTAGACAAAAAGAAAGAAAATAAATATTTATTACAAGAAAAATTAGGATTGCCAAAATCAGATAACGCTTTAATTTCGATAGTTTCAAGACTTGTTGAAGGAAAAGGGCTAGACTTAGTATCAGCAACACTTGAAAACTTATTACAATATGATGCTGTGCAAGTAGTGATATTAGGAAGTGGAGATAAATTCTATGAAGACTATTACAATCATTTAGCACAAAAATATCCTAATAAATTTAAAGTCTACCTTGGATACAACGAACAGCTTGCTAACGAAATTTATGCAGGAAGTGACATATTTCTAATGCCATCACGATATGAGCCTTGCGGACTTAGCCAAATGATTGCAATGAGATTTGGAACTATTCCAATCGTAAGAGAAACAGGAGGATTAAAAGATTCTGTACAGCCTTATAATATTTTTACAGATGAAGGAAACGGTTTTTCATTCACAAACTTTAATGCAGATGATATGCTTTTCACAATAAAAATAGCGGAAGGAATTTATTACGATAAACCTGAAATTTGGAAAAAACTAATAAAAAGAAACATGGAACTTGATTTTTCTTGGGACAGATCAGCAAGAGAATATGAAAAACTTTACGAATTAGCTAAATCTTATTAATTTTTGTAAAATTAAATGGAGTGAACTAAAATGTTTAACTCCATTTTTTTGTACTTTTTACCATATATACTTCGAATTTCTTAAGTTTAGTTTATCAGACTTTTTTCTTCTCCATACTTAACAGGGAATTTAAATTTTAAAAAAATTCTTTAATCAATTAAAATATTAGAGCTGTATTTCGGATATGGGAACATCATATTCAG
>NZ_CALHQO010000588.1:0-2398 GCF_938036635.1 uncultured Leptotrichia sp. | reverse complement strand
ATAGTTAAAAATTTAGTTTTACGATAATATAAATAAAAAATATAAAAATTTTGGGAGGAAAATCATGAAAAATATTTTAAAATTAACAGGAATTTTATTGATAGGACTATTTCTTATCAGTTGTGGAGGAAAACAGGAAAATGGTAAAAGTGGGAGTAGTGAAGGAAAACAAAAAGTGAAAGTTGGAACAGAAGGAGTTTATGCACCATTTACGTTTACTGATGGAAGTGGGAAATTAACTGGATATGATGTGGAAGTTGTTGAAGAAATTGGTAAAAGGGCAAATTTAGATATAGAATTTGTGCCTACGCCTTGGGATAGCATGTTTTTAGGACTGGAATCGAAAAAATTTGACTTTATTGCAAATGAAATTGCTAAAAATCCTGAAAGAGAGAAAAAATATACTTTTTCTGATGATTATTTAGTATCAGCTGCTCAAATTATCGTTAAAAAAGGAAGAACTGATATTAAAACACTTGAGGATTTAAAAGGTAAAAGAGTTATGACAGGAGTAGGAAGCAATTATAACAAGACTTTGACTGATTTTGACAAAAATAAGGAAATAAATTATGCTTATTTTGATGGAAATGTTTCAATTGCACTTGAAGAAATTGCACAAGGAAAGGCAGACGCTACTTTAAATGACAGATTGACAGTAGGATATTTTACAAAACAAAGAGGAAATCTTGTAGAAATCGTGGGAGAGCCTGTAACAAAAACACCTGTATACTTCACATTTAGAAAAGATAGCGAAGAATTGAAAAATAAAGTAAATAAAGCACTAGCTGAAATGAAAGCTGACGGAACACTTGCCAAAATATCAGAAAAATGGTTTGGTGGAGATTATACGAAATAATTTATAAACAGGAGAAAAGTAATGAAAAATAATGTACCTTTTTTAAACTGGGGATTTATGGTAAGAGCTATTCCAGAAATACTGAAAGCATTGCCGATGACTCTGAATATTGCGATTGTTACGATGATATTTTCGCTGATACTTAGTTTTTTTATCGCACTTGTGAGAATAAATAAAATTCCTGTGCTGACAAGGCTTGCTACAATTTATGTGTCCTTTATAAGAGGGACACCTCTTTTAGTTCAGATTTACCTTGCCTATTATGGATTGCCTAAAATATTAGATTATATACATTTAAAGTATGGATTTAATATAGATGTGAATAATATTCCTGCTATTATCTTTGTTTACGTAGCATTTATTTTAAATGTATCGGGTTATCTGTCGGAAACATTCAGGGCGGCAATTCAGTCGGTGGATAAAGGGCAAGTTGAAGCTGCATTGTCTATTGGAATGACAAAATGGCAGGCAATGAGAAGAATTGTGCTTCCGCAGGCGATTATAATAACTTTTCCTAATTTTGGAAATACTTTTATAAGTCTGATAAAAGATTCCTCACTTGCTTTTACAGTTTCAATTGTAGAAATGATGGGAAAAGCAAAAATAATTTCAGCTTCAGGGCTGGATATTTTTGAGGCATATATTGTTGTTGCTGGAATTTACTGGGTAGTTTGTATAATTGTGGAAAAAGTCATGGGAATTGTGGAAAAGAAATTGAGAGTAGGTGGACTGTAAAATGATAAAGGTTGAAAATCTAAAATTGTCTTTTGGAAAAAATGAAGTTTTGAAAGGAATAAACTTTAAAATAGAAAAAGGGCAGGTAATAAGTATCATAGGACCGAGTGGATCTGGAAAATCAACATTTTTACGAAGCCTTAATTTTCTTGAAACAGCTTCATCGGGAACAATAACTTTTGGAAACGAAACATTTGACTTGAGTAAAATAAATAAAAAAGATATAAACAGGCTTAGAAAAAATACGACAATGGTTTTTCAGAATTATAATTTATTCAAAAACAAAACTGCTTTGGAAAATGTAATTGAAGGTCTTTTAATTGTAAAAAAAATGAATAAGAACGAAGCAATAGAAATTGGATTGAAAATGCTTGAAAAAGTAGGGTTAAAAGATAAAACCGAATTTTACCCAAATCAGCTTTCTGGAGGGCAGCAGCAAAGAGTCGGGATTGCAAGGGCGGTTGCGATGAGTCCAGAGGTAATTTTGCTTGATGAGCCAACTTCGGCACTTGATCCTGAACTTATAGGAGAAGTTCTGAAAGTTATAAAAGATATGGTAAAAGAAAATATGACAATGATAATTGTTACCCATGAAATGCAGTTTGCAAGAGAAGTATCCGATTATGTAGTATTTATGGATAGCGGAACAATTATAGAAGAAGGAAAGCCTGAAGAAATTTTTAAAAATTCTGGAAGTGAAAGATTGCAAAATTTTCTAAGAAGATATTACGATAGCGATACAGATGTTTATTCAATTTAAAAAAATGTAGTTAAATTTTTAGAAAGAAAAATAAATTTATTAAAGTA
>NZ_CALHQO010000587.1:0-2556 GCF_938036635.1 uncultured Leptotrichia sp. | reverse complement strand
ATTAGGTGAGTTTTAGCACAACTCACAAAATATTATATAAAGAAGGTAGTGAGATGGTAGATTTCATTGCGATTATTTATTCTTTTTGTAATTATTTATTACAGCTTGAATAGATAGAGCATGAATTTCACCTCTATTCCTTGCCCTTAGGGGGACATTTTAAAATTTAAGGAGGAAATATTAACAAGAAATTTGTTAAAATAAAGGATGAACAAAATTAAAAATATTGCAATTATTGCACACGTAGATCACGGAAAAACAACTCTTGTCGATGCTTTGTTGAAACAGGCAGGAACATTTGGGGAACATGAAAAAGTAGATGAAAGAATTATGGATAGTAATGATTTGGAGAAGGAAAGAGGAATTACGATTTTTTCTAAAAATGCTTCATTTCATTATGATGGATATAAGATAAATATTGTGGATACTCCTGGCCATGCGGATTTTGGTGGGGAAGTACAAAGAATATTGAAAATGGTTGATTCTGTTTTACTTCTAGTAGATGCATTTGAAGGTGTTATGCCACAGACTAAATATGTATTAAAACAGGCATTAGAGCATGGACTTCGTCCAATTGTAGTAGTTAATAAGATTGACAGGCCAAATTCAGATCCTGATGCAGTTGTGGATTCTGTTTTTGACTTATTTGTAGATTTAGGAGCAAATGATATTCAGCTTGATTTTCCAGTAGTTTATGCGTCTGCAAAAAATGGATTTGCTAAACTGGAACTGGAAGATGAAGATAAGGATATGAAACCGCTTTATGATAAAATTATGGAGCATGTAGAAGATCCTGAAGGAGATGTGAATGAGCCGCTTCAAATGCTTGTTACAAATACTGAATATGATGAATATGTAGGAAAATTAGGAACTGGAAGAATTTATAACGGGAAAATTGAAAAAAATCAGGAAATTACATTGATTAAGAGAAATGGTGACTTGGTAAATGGTAAAGTTACGAGAATTTATGGATATGACGGACTTAAAAAAGTTGAAATGGAAGTAGCGTATGCTGGAGATATTGTAACAATCGCTGGAATTGATAAAATTGACATAGGAGAAACTGTAGCAAGTAGAGAAAATCCTAAGCCATTACCATTAATTGACATTGATGAGCCTACACTTGCTATGACATTTATGGTAAATGATTCACCATTTGCAGGACAGGATGGAAAATTTGTAACTTCGAGAAATATTTTGGAAAGATTGCAAAAGGAAGTAAATCATAACGTGAGTATGAGACTTGAAATGACAGATTCGCCAGATGCATTTATTGTAAAAGGAAGAGGAGAGCTTCAATTATCTATTTTGCTTGAAAATATGAGAAGAGAAGGCTACGAAGTAGCAGTTTCAAAGCCAGAAGTTATTTTTAAAGAAGAAAATGGACAGAAAATGGAGCCAATCGAACTTGCAATTATCGATGTTGCAGATGAGTTTGTAGGAGTCGTAATTGAAAAATTAGGGCTTAGAAAAGGTGAAATGGTAAATATGAATCAAGGAAGCGATGGATATACAAGACTTGAGTTTAAAGTACCATCACGTGGATTAATTGGATTTAGAAATGAGTTCTTGACGGAAACAAGAGGAACAGGAATTATAAATCATTCATTCTTCGAGTATGAACCTTTCAAGGGAGAGGTAACAGGACGAAGAAGAGGAGTTTTAATCGCAATGGAACCTGGAACAAGTTTAGGGTACTCGTTAAATAACTTACAACCAAGAGGAATCCTGTTTATAGGGCCAGGAGTGGAAGTTTACGAGGGAATGATAGTCGGAGAGCATTCAAGAGAAAATGACTTAGTTGTAAATGTGTGCAAAGGGAAAAAACTTACAAATATGAGGGCTGCTGGAAGTGATGATGCTGTAAAATTAGCGCCACCAAAAGAATTTACACTGGAATTGGCACTTGAATATATCGAAAATGATGAGTTAGTGGAAATTACACCTAACTTTATCAGACTTAGAAAAAAATATTTGAATGCTAACGATAGAAAAAAATATGAAAACTCTAAAAATTAAATATTAATATAAATTAGTAGCGATGTGATTTTTATGGATAATATAAAACTTCAAGAAAAATTAAAAGCCGAGTTGTCAGATGAAAAAATAAAATTTATTGAAAAATATAGTTTGGAAATAAATTCCAGAAGGCAATGGATAACTAGAAGAAATAATACACCAGAACGCTTATATTTTTCACATAAGTTTATTTCACAAAATAATATTTTAGAAATAGTTTTTAGAAAATATCAGCTTTGTTTTGCAAAATTGAAATATTTTAGAGCAAATATTGAAAAGTATGATTTTTATAAATATACTCCAAAAGAAGGTTTTGTAAAGACGCAATTGTGGGATGTAGAATTTTTTTATCATAGAAAATCAAAAAAAATAATAGATTTAAGATATTTACAGCAAATAAGAAAAGTAGAAGATTTTTTGGAACTTATCGAATGGCTTGATAGTTTTGAAAAATAACAAATAAAAACTGGAGCTAAAAAAATTTCAATAGTTCCAGTTTTTTTATTGTTTTAAATTTATAAAATTTATTAGACTTGT
>NZ_CALHQO010000586.1:0-1534 GCF_938036635.1 uncultured Leptotrichia sp. | reverse complement strand
CTTGATTGTATTTTTTGCAATCAGAGTATAAAAATATAATTCAAAATACTTGAAAATATTGATAAAATAAGGTATAATAAAAGGGTGATAAAATGCTTACTAAAGAGCAAATAAAACAAATTGAAAGTAACAAAAATCTTTTTTTGTTTATAGTAGAATTACTGGAAGAAATGAACAAAAAAGGAGAAAAAGAGATGACAATTATTTTCAATAGCGGAAAAGTAATAAGAAGAAAAAAAACAAATACAATTGGATAAAGGCAAGAGTTATGAAAGTTAATGAGCCGATTTATATGTAGATTAGGAATAGTCTATTTATAAGTCGGCTCTTTTTTTGTCTAAAAATCAAAGAAAGGGGGCAAAATGAAGATTGAGAAAATAAATATCAATGAAATAATTGAGTATTCAGGGAACGCAAAAGAACATCCTGAATGGCAAATTGAACAAATTAAAAACAGTATTCAAGAATTTGGGTTCAATGACCCGATTGCAATTGATGAAAAAAATATAATCATCGAAGGACACGGCAGATATTTGGCATTAAAAAAACTTGGATATAAAGAAATAGAAATAATTAGATTAAATCATTTAACAGAGGAACAAAAAGCAGCTTATGCTATTGCTCACAATAAATTAACTATGAATACAGAGTTCGATATTGAAAAATTGCAATATGAATTGAATAAGTTGGAGGTAAATGATTTTGATTTAAGTGTACTTGGTTTTGAAAAGTCTGAACTTGATGAGATTTTGCAAGAGGAAATGGAAGAGCTAGAAATTGAAGAAGAAGACACAGATAACACAGAAGTCAAACGTACTAAATTAATTTGTCCCTGCTGTAATCATATTGCTGAAAAGAGCGAATTTAAGGAGGTAATGGATGGCGAAGATACATAATGACAAATATTATACTCCTGATTCGGTTGTGCAAAAAGTTATTAAAGTTTTGGAAAAAGATGTGATGCATATAAAGGAATTCTCAAGGATTATAGAGCCAAGTGCGGGTGCTGGAGCATTTCTCAAAAGACTTCCTGAAAATGCAATTGGATACGATATAGAACCGCAAAGCGAGAATATTATAAAAGGCGATTATTTAAAACAGAATATTCTATATATGAAAAAAAGCCTTGTAATTGGAAATCCTCCGTTCGGAAGTAGCGGAAACTTACATACGGAGTTTATAAAGAAAAGTATGGAGCATTCTGACTATGTAGCATTTGTACTTCCAGGCGATATGTATAAGAAAGATAAGTTTGAAAATATAGAACTGTATAAATCATATATGTTGCCAGCGGTCAAATACAGCGGAGTTAAGTTAAGGTGCTGTTTCAATATTTATCGTAAGAGAAAAGGTGAATTAAAAGAAAAGAATATCAAAGGTGTCGAGATTTTAACTTTTTCTAAAACTAAGAACACAACAAAGCAGCAGGAGCTGGACTGGTTGAATATAAAAGCTGATTTCAGATTTATAGCATTTGGAACAATAAGATTGTTGAAAAGTACAGATAAAAGAGTTCGTGCAAAAGAAATAAAAA
>NZ_CALHQO010000585.1:0-1682 GCF_938036635.1 uncultured Leptotrichia sp. | reverse complement strand
AAATTATAACCAGTCACTTCTATACATTCTGTATTCAATTTCAGGGAAGATATTATCTCTGCTTTCAATTTCACTTATCCAGCCTTCATCTAATCTTCCGTTTTTGAAATCTTCATAAATTTTGAACAATCTATGGACATGATCACTTATTTTCTTGTGAGCATAACCAACCATTGTTCCTGTGTACATTATAAATTCCCAGCAAGAAGTCTGTGCCATCAATAACTCTCTTGCAGCTTGATTCAATGCTCTGTATTCTAATTCGTTGTATGGTTCTCTTCCGTTTGCTAGTTCTATCATTTTTTGTGCTGCTTTATGTAAATGTCTGTAGGCGTAATCATTTGAGCTGTCTATCCAAACATCATAATAGCCGTTTGCTCCCCAGCTTGACATGCTTACGTCAACTATTTGATTTGTAGGATATAATTCTAAATATTTGTATGGTGTTATTGTAGAAAAATTAGATTCTGCTATTGCTCTGAATACCCATTCTAGGAATATTGGCCCTTCATACCACCAATGTCCGTATAGTTCGGCATCATAAGGTGACACTACAATAGGTTTTCTGTATTTCATTTTTGAAGCGAGATATTCTATTTGTTTTGAACGGTTGAAGACAAAGTTGTAGGCGTGTTCTTTTGCCCTTTCTGCCGCTGCCTGTGGATTATAAACAGCTTTGTAGGTTCCTTTTTTATCTGTTATCGCATGGTATTTTATTCCGATGTTTCTTCTTACTCCATCACTATGCAAATAAGGTTTTACAAGTTCATAATCCAGTTCGTAACCAGCATCCTTGTGAAATTCACGATAAAGTACGTCTCCTGGATAACCTGATTCAGAACTCCAAACTTGCTCTGACGACTCTAAATCTCTTGCAAATGCAGCTACATAGTTTTTTGTGTAAACTGGTGAATAAATACCATAAACTGGACGTGGATTACTGTGCATAATTCCATGTGCATCTACTAAAAAGTATCTTATTCCATGTTTTTCAAGGAATTTATCCTGTCCTGGATAATAAGCACATTCAGCTAGCCAAATTCCTTTTGGATTTCTTCCAAAGTTTTTTATGTAATCTTTTTTTGCCATAAAAACTTGAGCATTTACTGCTTCAGGATAATCTTTCATTACTGGCAAAAAACCGTGTGTTGCTGTAACTGGAATAATTTCAAGATTTCCTTGATTTTGAAATTTTCTAAATGCTCCTACCAAATCTCTATTGTATTTTTCTTCAAACACTTTTTTTGCTCTTGTATTAAACCATAGATTGTGTTTTGCAACATTTAGCATATCGGGATATGGACTCAGTCTTTCCACTTCTTTTTCACAAAATTCAATCAATTTGTCTATATGACGAATATATCTTTCTCTTAATAACTCATCATTTAACATATTTACAAGTGTTCCAGACATTGTGATTGTTATATTCCAAGGAATATTATCCCTTGTCAAGCTTTCAAACATTTCTAGTAGAGGAACGTATGTTTCTGTAATTGCTTCATATAACCAATCTTCTTCCAAAAATTCTTTATACTCTGGATGTCTTACATATGGCAAATGCGCATGTAAAACAAGACTAAAATATCCATTCATAATTCTTCCTCCATACGTCTAAAATTCTTATATATTATATTTATACCATACTTTCTGTAAATTTCAAAATTTTTTTATAGAAAGTTTAC
>NZ_CALHQO010000584.1:0-3209 GCF_938036635.1 uncultured Leptotrichia sp. | reverse complement strand
TTTAGGGTATTCATATTCGAACTGTTGTCTCTCTTCCTCTATAAAAGGGCTGAAACTCTCATCAGAGACGAACTCAATCGTCCCTGACGTAGGAGTATCAGTTCTACTGCCTTTGGTTTTCTTCCCACAAGATGAGAAGCCAACCAAAGTCAGGAATAATCCAATAAATATATAAGATAAATTCTTATTCATTTATTTCAATTATTGTAACTTGAAAATAATTCCTTTTGCAAATTAATATTTTAATTGCGAGTAAACTTCATAACCTTTAAGAAAATCCCTGCCTCCTAAATCAGACAATTCTATCATAAAAGCTAATTCATATACTTCTGCTTCTAGTTTTTCTACCAGCTGAGCCATAGCTTTGGCTGTTCCTCCTGTAGCTAGCAAATCATCCACTATTAATATTTTTGAACCTTTTCCAAAGGCATCCTTGTGAATTTCAATGCTATTTCTTCCGTATTCTAATGAATATTCTACACTTTCCACTTCTGCTGGTAATTTTCCAGGTTTTCTTGCAGGAACAAAACCTGCTCCAATATTATAAGCTATTGCAGCTCCGAAAATAAATCCCCTTGCGTCAGCTCCTACTACGTAATCTATTCCTTTATTTTTGTATCTGTCTGTAAAATCCTTTATGATGATTTCCAACCCTTCTTTATCTTTTAACGCTGTTGTAATATCTCTAAAAATTACTCCTTTTTCTGGAAAATCTTCTACTGAACGGATTAATTTTTCTATTTTTTCTTTTTCTTCTATTTTCATTTTCTCTTTTTCCTCTTTTCTAAAATTAATAGCGATATATTTATTATTTAGATAAATCTGGATTGCTACGAAAACGAAACTCGCTAACGCTCAAACAGTAGTTTTTATTCCCAAAAAATCACGACATTTTTGATTTAATTGTAATATGCAGTATAATTAATTGATTTTTAATAAGAAATCATTTAAAATAAAATATTGAGATTTTTGATAGGAGTAATAAATTGAATAAAAACAAAAAAATAAAATTTCCAGATTGGATGTCGTTGTTTCCGTTTTTTATTTCACAATTAATATTGTATCCGATAGCTTTATATACAAGAAAAGTGATAATAGAAATTAATAGTGCTAGTCCGATATTAGTATTTTTGCTTCATTTCTTTGAATTGGCAATATTTTTTGTAGTAACTTTAATTTTGCCATTAATAGTGTTTTTTGTACTTGGAGTAATGTATGATTTTGAAATTAGGATGAAAAATGTATTTTATATTTTGGGGAGTTTAATATTGATGTATATTTTTTTGATATTAATTTTCAATATGAAAGAATTGTTATTGTTAATAGGATGTTGTATTGCATTTGGATTGGGATTGTTAGTGAAATAGTTTAAGAATAAAAAAGGGAGTTGATATGATGTTTATTTTGAAAATGCTGTTAGAAATAGTAATAATGCTTATTTTGTGTGTGATTTTAAATTTAATTTTTGTGAAGAAGATTCTTAGAGTAAAAAATAAGAAGAAATTGCCTTTAAAAAAGGTAAAAACTGTTGTATTTGATGTCAAGAAATTGAAGGAAGATGTGGCTATGCCGGCATTAAAGGGGAAAGAGAAATTGTCATATTATCAAATATTACAAGGGTTAAATAATCTTGCGGAAGATAAGAATATAAAAAAAGTTATTATTGATGTAGATAAGTTAAATTTGACACTTTCACAGCTGGAAGAGATTTCTAAAATTTTTGATAAGATTAGGAAAAATAAGGAAGTAGTGGCAATAGGAACGCTTTTTGAGGAAAGTCGATATAGACAGGCTATGCTTGCAGATAAAATTTTTATGTTTGACACAAGGCAGTCTACTATGATTTTTAGAGGATATTTTCATAAAGAATTTTATTTGAAGTCATTTCTGGAAAAGTTTGGTATAAAGATGAATGTGCTTCATATTGGTGATTACAAGGTGGCTGGAGAAAAATATAGCCATAACCAAATGTCAGAAGAGAAAAAAGAATCAATTAGAAATATAAAGAATAAAGTTTTTAAAGATTTTGTGGAACTGGTAAAAAGTAAAAGAGGCATTGATATTGAAAATGAGATATTGAGTGGAAATCTTATTTTTGCTGGGGCGAAGAAGGCTTTGGAATATAAATTGATTGACGGTGTTGCTGATTATGATGAAATTGGGATAAATTACAAGGAAGACACTGTTTCTATTGAAGAATACATAGGAATGTTGAAAGAAAAAAAGGAAAAAGCAAAAGATACGATTGCAGTAGTGAATCTTGAAGGTGTTATTGATGTGAAAAATCCTAACAAAAATATTACTTATGAAAATGTATGTGAAAAATTGGAAGAATTAAAAGAAATAAAGAATTTGAAAGGGTTGGTATTAAGAATAAATTCACCTGGTGGAAGTGCTTTAGTTTCTGAAAAAATATATAAGAAATTAAAAAAATTGACTACGCCAATATATGTTTCAATGGGAGATGTCTGTGCAAGTGGAGGTTATTACATTGCTACAACTGGAAAAAAATTATTTGCAAATAACTTTACTTTGACAGGCTCAATCGGTGTTGTTATGATGTACCCTGAAGTTGCAGGAACAATGAAAAAGTTAGACATTAATTTGGAAGGATTCGGAAAAGGTGCTGGCTTTGATATGTTGAATCCGTTTGAAAAGTTAGGAGAAGATTCAAAAGAGAAATTAATCCATAATATGAATGAAGTTTATGGCGAGTTTAAGGAACATGTAATGGTAGCCAGAGGAATGAATGATGAGGAACTTGAAAAAATTGCACAAGGAAGAGTGTGGCTTGGAAGCGAAGCCAAAAATATAAATTTAGTTGATGAAATTGGAACTCTGGAAGATTGTATAAAATCAATGGCAAATGATTTGAAGTTAGATAAATATAAAGTGCAGATAGTAGAGTTAACACAAACTTTAAAAGAAACTCTGTCAGATATAAAAATGCCGTTTATATCTGAGGAAATTAGGGAAAAGATTGAATTTTTGCAAGGAAATATAAATCAGGTTTTGTATTATGAGAGTGATTTTGAACTTTGAAAGTTTAAGGAGCAAAATTAAAATGAAAAATAGAACATCGAGTTTTTTATTGAAAGGATTAGTTGCTATTATTCTAATATTAGGATATGTATTAATTCAAGAGTTTTTAAATCCTCTAATACTAACAAGAATTGCATTGATTTTTGCAATAGTAATACATCCATCTG
>NZ_CALHQO010000583.1:0-4385 GCF_938036635.1 uncultured Leptotrichia sp. | reverse complement strand
GTAACATATACGCAGAAGGATAAAATAAATTAAAATATCGTTGGTGGAGGTAAAAATTATGAGCAGTAAAAAATATCAAAATTTATTAATTATAGTAACCTCTGTAATTTCTTCCATACTTGGAAGCAAAGTTATTGATATGTACGGATGGATTCCAGGATTATTGACAGCTGCAGTAATAGGTGTTGTTATTGGGTTAGGTGGAAAGTATTTGTTTAAGTTTTTTAATAAAACTGAATAGGTAATTTTTAATATTGCACTAGAAAGGGAGTTTCTGTATGCTCAGAAGCTCCTATTTTGATATATTTTAAGCTATATAACATAGTATGTAATTCAAAATTTATTAACATTTACTATTTAAACAGAAATAATAGAAAATAGTTTATTTTAGAATTTTCAGTATTTCATTTTCCCTTTTTTTATTATTTTAGCTTCATTGTTATTAAGATACAAAATAATTTTCCAAATTTATTGTTCCTAAGAAAATAATAATAGAATTAAAAAAGACAACCTTTAGGCTGTCTTTAAACAATGACACTTTATGATTTTTTAAATATTCTCCTTTTTCAAAGTTTTAGCAAACAATTTTCCATTTTTTACATAATGGTCAGCATTTTTTTGAATATGTTCTATTTCTTCATCAGTTAATTTTCTCACTATTTTAGCAGGATTTCCTAAAATGAGAACACCTTTTTCATAAGGAATTTTATGAGTAACTAAAGAACCTGCACCTATAAGACAGTTAGGAGCGATCTTTGTTCCGTTTAAAACAGTGCTTCCCATTCCTACTATCACATTATCTCCTATTTCACAGCTATGAAGTATCACATTATGACCTACAGTAACATTTTCTCCTACAATACAGGGAAGTCCAAAATCAGTATGCAATGTCGAATTATCCTGAACATTGCTATTTTTCCCTATAGTTATTTTCTCCACATCTCCTCTTAGTACCGCACCGAACCATATATTTACACCGTCATTCAGTTCTACATTTCCCATAACATCAGCACTTTCAGCAATAAATACCTCTCCCGATATTTTAGGTTTTATTCCGTCCAATTCATAAATCATTCTGAATACACTCTCCTAACTACATATCTTTCTTTTTCAAGTATTTCTTATAAACTTTCTTAAATTCCAAATCTTTATCAATATTTTCTAACTTTTTTTCAAACAAATCCATTCTGTTCTTCATAGTTTTCTCAATTGAGTGAAACTGCCTATATTCATCAATTTTAGCGTGATTACCGCTTCGTAATACTTCTGGAACAGTATAGCCATCAATTTCTACAGGTCTTGTATATTGGGGAAATCCAAGAAGTCCATTGTAAAATGAGTCTGTTTCAAAAGATTCTTTTTTTATTACACCTTCCTTTATACGAATAACAGAGTCCATAATTACAAGGGAAGGCAAGTCGCCACTGCTTAGGACATAATCTCCAATGGAAATTTCTTCATCTACAAATTTATCAATTACTCTTTGGTCAAGACCTTCATAACGCCCTGAAATAAGTACGATTTCATCTTTTTCTGAAAGTTCAGTAACTTTTTTGTGAGTCAGCTGTTTTCCTTGTGGGGATAAAAAGATTACATAAGGTTTTTTTGAATTTTCATTATTTTCGTTATTGTAAAACTCGTAGTTTTCGTAAAAGAAGTTCCAGTAGGCTTCTGGCTTTAAAACCATTCCAGCACCACCACCAAAAGGGATGTCGTCCATCTGGCTGTGTTTATTTCTAGCATAGTCCCTTATGTTTACAATATTAAAATCGATAATATCTTTTTCAGTTGCTCTTTTTAGTATCGTTTGGGATAAATATTGTTCAAATAATTCAGGAAATAGTGTGAGTACGTTAAATTTCATTAATTTTACCTCTTGTTTATTTTCAAATTATATCTATTCTCTCATTCCGTCAATCAGGCTTACTTCGATTTTGTTATTTGGAAAGTCTATTTTTGTTACAAATTCATCAATTAATGGAACCATAATTTCTTTTTTTGTATTAATATCTTCTATAATTAAGATGTTATGTGCTGCAGTTTCCATTACATCAATGATTTCTCCAATTTTTTCATTTTCAGAAAATACTTCTATTCCAAATAAGTCTTTTACATAAAAATCATCTTCATTTCTTTCAGGCAGTAAATCACGGCGTATTTTGACCTTATAGCCATTCAGCTCTTTTGCGGCATCGATATTTTCAATTCCTTCAAAGTCTAAAATTGCTTTTTTGTCATTTAGCCTTTTTACGTTTTTTACGACGAGTAATTTCTTTTTGTCATTTTTTTCAAGAAGAACACGCTCATTTTCGATAAGCTCGATATTTTCAAAAATTGAGGTAATTTTAACGCTCCCACGTAAATGATGTGTTCCGACAATTGTTCCTATATTTACTAAGTTTTCCATTATTTGTTATTACTTCTCTCTTTCTTGAATTTTTTTAAATTTCTTTTTTTAATTTTGTGAATTTTCTGCTATCCTCAGCAATTGTTTTTAAGTCATCTAAGCTAATTCCATCAAAGTTAGCTGCAACTGCTGAAATTATTCCTTCCACCAATGGGGCATCTGCAATTTTTGCTTCAACTTGCCCTTCCAGCTCTTTTATTGCCTTAGCCGCATTAAATACAGAACTTCCCATATCTACGAAAACAAGTACTCCAACACCGCTATCAGCACGTATTATTGCTTCCTTGACATTTTCGACATTTGTTCCGTAAACTTCTCTGCTTACATTTCCACCATTTTCCAATGCAAAGTCTTCCTGCTTAAATACTTTTACAAAATTAATAATTTCCTGTGCAAGTGTGTTACTGTGGCTAACTACCACAATTCCTACTAAATTATGATTATTTTCTTTCATTTTTTATTTATGTCCTTTCATATTATGGTTATATTTTTAGTTTTCTCCTAGTAATCTGTCTAAAATTATTGAAACAGCGCTTCTGACACACAAATGATTATATCTGGTATTCCCACGGATTGGCTCCAGAATTTTATAGGATAAATCCATAATTTCATTTGTAAGGCCCCATCCTGTTCCAAATAAAATTAAATACGGAGTATCATCTTCGATGATTTCCTTTCCTAAATCAGCATATCCAACAGTATTTGGAAAAATTTTTGCTGAAGTTGTAATAATTTTTGGTTTTTTTCCTTCAATTTTTTCAATTGTTTCTATAGCACTTTGGACAGAATCTTCAAGTTCTGTATTTTCAAAGGCTTCGTTTCTATTTTTGTTAAATTCTATCCCATTTCCTTCAGTCCAGTAGCCAATAATTCTACCAGTCAGCTCTTTCTGGGCATCAACCGGAGTTATAATGAAATATTTTTTTATATCGTAAGTTCTGCAAGTCCTAGAAATATCGTGTATATCAAAGTTTGTGACAGAAGTTGCCACAACATCGTTATTTCTGTTATAAACAGGGTAGTGGACAAGCCCCACATATATGTTATCTCTCATTTTGATATTCCTTTCAGTTTTTTATTTATTTCGTTTCTGCCTGTAGCCACGTATCTGTTCATTTTGCTCCTTATAAGCTAAAGCCATAATAAATAGCAGTACAGTTTGTACCCAAAAAATTGCAAAATCGGTAAAATTATGTACTACAATTCCAGCAATTAGAGCAATTTTTAACACATTATTTCTGTCATTTCTCAAAATATCATACAAGTAGCGTAAAAATACAGCAAATAATGCTATTGTTCCAATTAGTCCGTAACTTAAAAGTAGTTCTACAAGTGCATTATGTGAATGTGGATACACATAATTGGTAAATTTGTAGTAAAAAAAGTTTCCGTGTCCATACAGGATATTGGTTTTTTTAAAAATTCTAAATGCCATATCAATAATTTCGACTCTTAGCCAGAAATATTCTATTAACGTACTTTCACGCAAGAATGGGAAAACGCCTGAAACTACTCCCAAAATATATGATAAAAGAATTAAAATACATCCAGCAAAATATCTTCTTCGTAAAAAGTAGAAAAATAATGTAAATATTCCTAAAACAACTGCAATCAATGAAGATCTTGAACCAGTAAGCAGTATTGTCAGAATATTCATTAAAAATACAGCAAAATTAATTTTTGATTTTTTTTCAAAAGTAAAATATAAATTTATAATTGCCGACATCATCATAATGCTTCCTAAATAATTCGGATTAAAGTACGCAAAGTATCCAATTCTGTTATGTGTGAATAAAAATTCTCCCATTCCTACTAAAAGTGAAATTCCCGAAAATTTTGCCATCCATTCCAGATTATTTTTTTTAAATTCCACATTTACAATCAATGTATAATAACGTCCAACTATAATGCACAAAAATATTGGAATTGCCATTAATCCCAAAATATTTTTGTAAAAGGCAGATGTTATAAGGGAAAA
>NZ_CALHQO010000582.1:0-4382 GCF_938036635.1 uncultured Leptotrichia sp. | reverse complement strand
AATACTCCCCCAAAAGTTTTATCTATTGTTTAGATTCGATGTATTCAATTACATCTTTAACTGTTTTAATTTTTTGTGCATCTTCATCAGGAATTTCAATGTCAAATTCTTCTTCAAAAGCCATGATTAATTCAACTGTATCTAACGAATCTGCTCCTAAATCATCAACAAAAGATGCATCTTCTGTTACTTGATCTTCGTCTACTCCTAATTGATCTACTACTATTGATTTAATTTTATCTAGCATTATAATGCCACCTCCATATTAATTTTCTAGAATTATTATACCAAATGAATGTAAAAAATGCAACTAAAATTTATTAATAATAATGTAAATTTTTTTAGTTTAGCTTAATAATTCCATTAATTCCTTATCACTCATTTCAAAAAGGACTTTCTCTCCGTCTTTACTTTCTAGTAAATTCTCGCTTAATTGACGTTTATTTTCCTGAATTTTTATGATTTTTTCTTCAATTGTTCCTTCTGTCACAAGTTTTATAACTTGCACACTTTTTTTCTGTCCAATTCTATACGCTCTGTCACTTGCTTGATTTTCCACAGCAATATTCCACCACGGATCATAATGAATTACAACATCTGCTCCAACAAGATTTAATCCTGTTCCACCTGCTTTTAACGAAATTAAGACTGCTTGTCTTTCTCCAGCGTTAAATCTGTTACAAATCTCAACTCTGTCCTTAGACTTTACGTTTCCATCAATATAAAAATATTCAATCCCCATGCTTACAAGCTCTTTTTCAATTTCCTTCAAAGTTCCTACAAATTGTGAAAAAATCAATAATCTATGCCCATTTTCTGTAATATCTGGAAGTAAATCCCGAAGTACTTCTATCTTTGCTACCTCACCTTTATAGTCTTCCTTGAACAAAGTTGGCGAATTGCAGATTTGTCTAAGTTTTGTCAAGATTGCAAGTATTTTCATTCTATTGTTGTCATTTTTATTAAATTTCTTCATTTCGCTCTTGGCCTGCTTAATATAGGACATGTATAGCTGCTTTTGCTCCTTACTTAATGTTACAACCATATTTGATTCAATCTTGTCTGGCAATTCAGTTAACACTTCCTTCTTTGTTCTTCTTAACAAAAATGGAGCTATGATTTCACGTAGATTATTTATTTTAGAAGAATTTGGATTTACAATAGCTTCCTTATAAGTTTTTTTAAATTTTGTCAAATTATCGAGATAACCAGGTATTACAAAATCAAAGATTGACCATAATTCTAAAATATTGTTTTCAACTGGCGTTCCTGTCAATGCAAAATTAACTTTGCTATTGATTTTCATAACCGCTTTCTTTATTTGAGAAGTTGTTGTTTTTATATTTTGAGCCTCATCCAGCACTACTACATCAAAATCTCTGCTTTTGTATTCTTCTATATCATTTCTCAAAGCCTGATAAGTTGTTATCATAAATCCTCTTGATTTTTTGGATATAATTTCCTTTCTTTGAACTGCCGTTCCTTCAATTAGAGTTGGACTTATCCCTGTAAACTTTATAATTTCTTCCTTCCAATTATATAATAATGAACTTGGTACAATAATCAATGCCGAAAACTCTCTATTTTCCTGATAAATCTCATTTAATAGCGAAATTGTCTGTAAAGTCTTACCAAGACCCATATCATCAGCTAAAACTCCACCAAATCCAATATCATACATATTTTTTAGCCAGTTAAATCCTAATTTTTGATATGGAAATAATTTTACATTTATATTATGTGGCTCAATTTCCTCACGATTTTTTATTTTATGGAACAAATCCTTAAATTCATCCATTTTTACAAGTTCTTCCTGAATATTTTTTGAAACTTGAGCAAGCTGCAATGCCTTTATTTTAGAAATTTTATTTTCCCCTACTTTCAGATTAGAAATAGAATCTGTAATTCCAACTAATTCCTCAATACTTTTATTGGCAATTTTTACAAGTTCTCCACTTGAAAGCGTTATGTATTTTTGTTCATTTTTAATGGCTTCCATCACAATTTCCACATCTTCAGTCTTTATTCCCTCAATATCAAAACTTACATTCAAGAAATTATGCTCTACTTTCTTTATTCCAATATGGACATCTATATTTCTTGCATTTTTTATTTTATTGTCTAAATGAATTTTTACCTTGTTTGAATATTTTTTATCAATATATTCTGAAATTTTCCCTAGACCTTCATAATTTACATTATAAGTGCCTTCTGTCAATTCTATATTTGCAACAGAATAACTTTCTACAAGTTTTCTTAGTTCCTTGAATAAATTCATATTTTTTCTTGGAATAAAATATTTTCCATCCTTCTTTATTGCACAAATAGTATTTGATAAATTAACCTTCACTACTTCCTTTTCATCAGTTTCTGAAACAAAAATATCAATATTTCCATCTTCTTCAATATATTCAGCAATATTTACATTTTCATATCTCAAAACTGCTCCCAGCTTCTGATTATCCTCAAACGAAAGCTGATTAAACAAATCTGTATCCAGAAAATCAAACTTTCCAAAAAATCTTTCCTCATTTGCATCCATCTTAAAGACTTTCGTTGTATCATTTGAAAAAGTATAAAATGGGCTATTTTCAGAGATTTTTTCTATTTTTCTCATCATAATTCTGCCATTTTCAACTACAAATAAAGGCTCATAACTGCTCATTATCTGTTTTTGCTCCCCTAACAAAATAAGATTTTTCCCTTTTTCCATAGCTACAAGCAGTTTATTTAAAAGCATTTCATATACTTTCAAGCCTTTTTTATCTTTAATTCCGCTATCTATAACACTTTGAATCTCTTTGCTGTATTCGTAAATTGCATTGATTATTTTTTTATTTGTTTCATTGAAAAAACAGTTCTTAGGACTGTAAGTAATTTTGGAAGTAACTTCATATTCCCTTTCTTTCACAATAGCCTCAATAAACTTCAAAATATCTTTTACATAATATATTTTCTTAAATCCTGTCTTTATTCGTAAAATATAGTCTGGCACATTATTTTCTTGATTATAATCATATCCATATTTATAGTCGCTATAACTTCCTTCATCAATTTCTATTTCCAATCGCATTTCCTGTTTTTCATCAGCTTGAATATTTTCGATTTCTAGATAAAGATTATAAATTTCGTTAATTTTTTTAGAAATACTTTCAACATTTTCGAATATTTCTTCATTTATTTTCTTTTTTTGAAAATCTATATTCTCTTTTCCATTTTCATCTTTTACAGCTTTTTCAGTATTTGTTTCAATTGTTTCAAATTTAATTTCCAAATTTTTATTTTTTTTATCAAAACTTGTAAATGCATCATTTTGAATATTTTCCTCTTTTTCAAAAGTTTCAGCTGTTTTATCTAATTTTTTTGTATTTTCACTTTTTAGTTTTAATCTCTGTCTTGATTTATTTTTATTATCATTTTCTGAATTTTTTACAGCAGCTTTTTCAGTTCTAGTCTTTTGCTCTTTTTCCTTAATCTTAGCTATTTTTTTATTATCTTCCTCAAAATCATCTTCAAACATCATTTCAATTTCATCTGTCCCAATAACTTTTGAAATTTTTTCTGAATGATCTGCCATCATCCCCAAAGTTACAACGTGTTTGCAGCAATTATTTTTATTATTCTTGAAAAACATGCAATCACAGTTGGCTTCGATAAATTCACCTTTTTTCTGTTCTACCGTAATTGATGTCTTACAAAGGCTGTTTTCCTTGTACTCACCTTCCACCGTTATAAAATTTCCGTCAGCGAAAAGTGCAGTTATATTCCCCAAACTTTTATTATAATATTCCTCTCCGATTACGAAAATACTTGGCGTTATCTGTTTTTTTAATTCTAACGAAATACTATTCTCTCTCATATCTCTCCCTGCTTTTATTTTAAAAAAATCTTTTAATTTTAACTTTCCTCTTTACAATTCCCCCAATAGATTCCGTTATTCTATCAAAAAATTAATGACATAATAAAAAACTATTCAGAATTTTAAAATCTAAATTTAAATAGATTTCATCATTATTATTGCATTTTCATTATTCCCATAATAATTTTTTCTTACATAAATTTCTTCAAATCCAATTTTTTTATAAAGTTTTAGCGCTTTTCCGTTATTTTCATTAACTTCCAGCAAAAATTTATCTCCTGAAAAATTTATATTTTTAATTCTTATATTTTCATTATCCTTAATCAAATTTTTCATGCTTTCAATTAACAATTTTTCGCCAAAACCTTGTCCTTGATATTCTTTTTTTATTGCTACCTCAAAAATATCTATGCTCTCTATTGTACCATAAAATGCGACATATCCCAACATATTTTTTTCAAATTTTTCATTTTTACCAAAATCTGTTTTTTCTTTTTGACTTTTTCCAAAAATTTTATTTTTA
>NZ_CALHQO010000581.1:0-1324 GCF_938036635.1 uncultured Leptotrichia sp. | reverse complement strand
TCTCAAATCAATCATTTTTTTGTAATGTGAAAAAATTGAATCTTTGTTATTTATTTGGTCTGCTACATTTGTTGTGGCTTGGCTCCCTGTTAATTTTATCCATGATTTTGAGTCTTTATCTTTTGAAAATCCAGCATTCTTGCTACTATCCCATTGCATAGGCGTTCTTGAATTGTCACGGCTTCGTTTATTTACAAAATGCAACGCTTCTTCAGATGAAAATCCTTCTCCTAAAGCCCGTTGATATTGGTCTTTACTTGCAATATCATCAAATTCAGAAATATCATTTCTCACAAAATTATCCATTCCAATTTCTTGACCTTGATAAATAAACGGTGTTCCTCGCAAGAAAAAAAACACATTTGCTAGTAGTTTAGCGTTCAAAATATTTGCTTTTTTACCGAAAAATTTATTCAAACTTCTTGGTAAATCGTGATTTTCCAAAAATGGTGCTCCCCATCCGTATTTTTGCTGTGTCAACTGACTTTCAAAAATCTTATTTCTCAATTCCACAGTTGGAATATCTCGTAATGAATAGTAAAATCCACCTTTTGTCATATCCAAATCAGAATAACTAAAATCGAAAATCATCGAAAAGAACCCATCTTCACCAATAAAATCATTGTATCTTTCATACTCCAACAACGGCGTTTCAGCCACAGTCATACAATTATGCTTTTTAAAAGTTTTTTTCGCTAATTCACCCAAAAATTCCTCAATTCCAGGTTGATTTAACGTATATTTAATACTGTAGGCGAATCCATCCGCTCCATCAACAGGCAAATCCAAATATCTCGCATCTTTTTTTATCGAATTAATTGCATCAACTCTAAATCCAGCAATTCCCTTTTCAATCCAATAATTTACCATTTTGTAAAGCTCTTCCCTAACTTCAGGATTCTCCCAATTTAAGTCAGGCTGTTTTTTTGAGAATAAATGCAGATAATACATTTCATTCCCGTTTTCATCTGTTTCCCCTTCAACTTTTTCCCAGGCAGAACCTCCAAAATGGCTTCTCCAGTTTGTTGGTGGCAATCCGTTTTCTCCTCTTTTAAAAATATAGTAATCTCTGTACTTGCTTTCAGGATTTCTCAACGCTTCCAAAAACCACTCGTGCTCATCAGAAGTATGATTAATTACTAAATCTAGAATTATTTTTATTCCTCTTTTTTCAGCCTCCGCAATCAATCTCTCCAAATCTTCCTTTGTCCCAAATTCAGGATTCACATCATAATAATCTGAAATATCATATCCATTGTCATCCATTGGCGACTTAAATATCGGACAAACCCAAATAAGCGTTATTCCTAAATCCTTCAAATAA
>NZ_CALHQO010000580.1:0-6023 GCF_938036635.1 uncultured Leptotrichia sp. | reverse complement strand
AAATATTGTAAAGATATGATAAAATAATAAGCAATCTTATTAAAATAAAATAGAAGGAGAAAATTTATGAAAAACAAAGCATTATTACTATTATTAGGAGTATTTTTAACAAGTCAGGCTGTATATAGCGAAATTAAGGACACGAAGGCTGAAGCGGCAAAGAAAACAGAAATAAAACAAGTTCAAAATGAAAAATCCCCTGCAGAAAATCCAAAAGCAGATTCTGAGGATCCAAAAAATGACGAAGAAGCAGAAAATCCAGCTCCAGAATCATTGGCACCAGCAGAAAACGACGAAGTAAAAGCGGAAACTGTAAGAAAAACTGTGCCTGCAAGAGCAGAAAACAATAAGAACAATAAGAACAAAAAGCCAGTAAAGACAAAACGTCAAAAAGCAGAAGAAAAAAGCAGAAAAACCAAAGAAAAAGATCTTTCTTCAGACGAAAAAATGAGACTTCAGCTTATAAGAATGGAAAGAATGCTGAAAACTTTGGAAGGGAAATAAAAACGTAAATATTAGTGTAATGCTCCTTTAAATCTGTACCCAAAAGTTGATTGATATTAAAGGAGTGCAAAGTCTATTTTATAAAATTTAGGAGTAAAAATGGAAGATGATAAAATTACCATTCTAAAAAATGGAATAGATGTTTTTGGAAAAAAAATTGAAATTTTGATAAATGGAGAAATTATTGAAAAAATTTCTGAAAATATTGATGAAAGTAGATTTAAAAATAATGAAAATGCACGAATTATTGATATTGAAGGAAAGTTAGTAATGCCAGGAGTTATAGATGTGCATACACACATGAGAGAGCCAGGAATTACGTACAAAGAGGATTTTGCAACAGGTTCACGTGCGTGTGCCAAAGCTGGTATTACGACTTTTTATGATATGCCAAACACAATTCCGACGACCACAACGTTAGAAAATTTGCTGGAAAAGAAAAAATTAGCAAGTAAAAAGTCAATTGTGAATTTTGGATTTCATTTTGGTGGAAGTAAAAATGATAACGTTGAGGAAATGAAAAAGGTTTTGAGAAATGGCGAAGCAAATACAGTAAAAATTTTTATGAATGTAACGACTGGAGAGATGCTTATCGAAGATGATAAAATCTTGAAAAAGGTATTTGAAAATTCTGAATTGGTACTGGTTCACGCTGAGAATGAAATGATTGACAAGGCAATAGAATTAAATAAAAATTATGGAAAAGGACTTTATGTTTGTCATATCCCATCAGCGGAAGAATTAAAAAAAGTTATAAGTGCCAAGAAAAATAAAGAATTAAATACAAAAGAGCATCCAATTTATGCTGAAGTTACGCCTCATCATTTATTTTTAAATACTGAGATTCGTGAAAGTACAGAGCGGAATAAAATGCTTCTAAGAATGAAACCTGAATTAAGAGAAAAATCTGATAATGAATTTTTATGGGAGGCAATAAATCAAAGAGAAGTTGATACAATTGGAACAGATCACGCACCACATCTAATAAGTGAAAAATTGGAAAAAATTACGTTTGGAATGCCAGGAGTAGAAACTTCACTTGCACTTATGATAAATGCCTTCAATGAAGGGAAAATATCACTTGAAACAATACAAAAGTTAATGTGTGAAAATCCTGCAAAAATAATGAAAATTGAAAAAAGAGGAAAGTTGCAGGAAGGTTTTTTTGCTGATATAATTGTAGTTGATACACAAAAAGATTGGATTGTAGGTGTAGATGACACAATTGAATCAAAATGTGGCTGGACTCCTTATGAAAACTGGAAATTAAAAGGAAAAAACACAATGACAATTGTAAATGGAAAAATTATTTATGAAAATGGGAAAATTAATGATATTCCTAAAGGAAAAGAAATCAAATTTTCAGAATAAATCATTTACCTGTATGTTAATAACTAATAAATAGTTTAGAAATAAAACAAAAATCAAAATTTGAAAGGAAATGATAAAATGGCTAATTTAACATTGGAAGAAAAAGTGGCAAAGGCATTATTTGATGTGAAGGCAGTAAAAATCAATGTAGGAGAGCCTTTTACGTTTGCATCTGGAATAAAGAGTCCAATTTATTGCGATAATCGTTATGTATTAGGATTTTCAGATGAGAGAGATACAATTGTAGAAGCATTTGTTGAAAAGCTTGATAAAAATGTGGAAGTAATTGTGGGAGTTGCAACAGCTGGTATACCTTGGGCTTCGTTTATCGCTGACAGAATGAAAAAACCGCTTGCATATGTAAGAAACAAACCAAAAGATCATGGTGCAGGAAAACAGATTGAAGGTGCAGAAGTAAAAGAAAAAAAAGTCGTTGTAATTGAAGATTTGATTACAACAGGAAAAAGCAGCCTTATTGCAGTTGATGTACTTCAAAAGGAAGAAGTGAAGGAACTGGAAGTAAAATCAATTTTTTCTTATGGATTTGACAGTGCAAAAGCAAATTATGCGAAATATAACTGTAAATTCAGTTCGCTTTCAAATTTTGATGTTTTAATAAAATTATTGGCTCAAACGGATTATTTGACACAGGAAGAAGCAAAAATTGCTTTGGAATGGAGTAAAAATCCTGAAAAATGGGGAAGATAATAATTCTTAAAATAAATTATTTAAAAAATTTGAAAATAAAAAATATAAAGAAGGAACTAAACATGAAAAGAATATTATCAATTATCGGTTTAACACTTGCTATAGCAGGATTTTTATATTCAGGTTTCCATATCTTTGGAACAACTGCAAAATTCATAGAACAGCATAACCTAAAATCAAACATAAAAAAATTGACTGCCGATAAGAACAAGAAAACTGAGGAGCTTGCGGCACTTACTAAAAAAAATGCAGAAGTAAAGGCACAATATGAACAACTGAAGGCTGACAAAAAAATTAAGACTGTATACTTGACTTTTGATGACGGGCCTTCAGGACACACTGATCAAATTCTTGAAATTTTGAAAAAGAATAATATAAAAGCGACATTTTTTGTAATTGGAATCGGAAAAAATTATAACGACTATAAAAAAATAATTGATCATGGGCATGTGCTTGGGTTGCATACCTATTCACACATATATAAAGAAGTTTATGCAAACGAAGAAAGTTTCTTTAAAGATCTTTATAAAATAAGGGATGCTGTAAAATCGACAACAGGATTAGATGTAAAAATCACAAGATTTCCAGGCGGTTCAAGCAATGCGATAGCATCTAAGGCTTTAAAAACAGCTATAATTAACAGAATGACAAAAGAAGGATATGTGTATTTTGACTGGAACTGTGATTCTACTGACGCTTCCGGAAATAATGTGCCTGTGGAAAAACTGGTTAAATACGGAGTCTGCACAACTCACCCTGATATTAATGTCCTAATGCACGATACAAATGCTAAAAAAACAACAGTCCAAGCTTTACAAAGAATTATTGACGGATATAGAAAAGCTGGATATACATTTGAAACACTAGATGTAAATAGTCCAAAAATTCAACATGTTAAGCAGCCTGAACTGAAATAACTAAGTAAAAAATAAGCAATTAAACATTAAAAATATGCTATAATATAGAAGTGTTTAAGCTTTCAAAATTAATCTTTTTAAGTGTAAACACCATAACAGAACTATTCAGTTCAGTTTTAATGTTATGAAATTTTATTATTTAAGGAGAAAATTAATGAAAAAAATAGTTACTATGTTTGCAGGTTTGGTAGTATCGCTATCGTTAGTTGCAGAAAATACTAATAATATAATTTACATAAAAAATGAAATGATGAAAGCCGTTGATAGCGGGACTGACTTATATGTTGCAAAATCAAACAAAACTTCTACAAAAGAGAAAACTTCAAATTCAGGAAATTCTAAACATTCACAAAGCGGAGTGGCTTCATATTATGGCAAAGGATTGCACGGAAGCAGAACAGCCAGCGGAGAAAGACATAATAGGAATGAAATGGTAGCAGCACACAGATCTCTTCCATTTGGTACAAAAGTAAAAGTTACAAATTTGAGCAATGGAAAGGAAGTTGTTGTAAGAATAAACGATAGAGGGCCTTTTGCTAAAGGACGTGTAATTGACTTAAGTTATGGAGCTTTTTCAAAAATAGAAAATCCTGGAAAAGGGCTTACGAAAGTAAAACTTGAAGTTTTAAATTCTTTAAAATAATTGTTTAGTTATTTTAGAATTATAATTATAAATCTTAAAATATGGAAAAGAAAGGTGGAAATATAGTGTTAAATGGTAAAATTGCATTAATTACAGGTGGTTCAAGAGGAATTGGAAAGGAAATCGCACTAAAATTTGCTGAAAATGGAGCAACTGTTATTTCTGGAGATTTAATTGATCCTGATTACAGCCATGAAAATGTTTCACACGTTAAATTAAATGTTACTGATAGAGAAAATATAAAAGAGATTGCAAATGAAATCAAAGAAAAATATGGAAGATTGGATATTCTTGTAAATAATGCAGGAATTACAAGAGATTCGTTACTTCAAAGAATGAAGGAAGCAGACTGGGATTTAGTAATTGATATTAATTTAAAAGGTGTCTACAATGTGATGCAAGGTTTTGTTTCTTTATTATTAAAGAGCAAAGCTTCAAGTGTAATTAATATGGCTTCTGTAGTAGGAGTAGATGGAAATGCAGGACAAACTAACTATGCAGCTACAAAAGGTGGAGTAATCGCTATGGCAAAAACTTGGGCAAAAGAATTTGGTAGAAAAAATCTTAGATCAAATGCAATTGCACCAGGATTTATCGAAACAAATATGACTCACGTATTACCTGAAAAAGTTGTAGAAACTGTACTTGCAAATACTCCGCTTAGAAAGATGGGAGATGCTGAAGATGTTGCAAATGCCGCATTGTACTTAGCAAGTGACATGTCTAAATTTGTTACAGGGCAAGTTTTAAGAGTTGATGGAGGATTGAATTTATAATTCAATAAATTTATTTAAAAATGGCAAAAAATAAAAAATTCTATGCCTATTTCATTACAGATACAAATGAAAATGGAATACTTGAAAGCTGGACGGATTGTCAAAAAAAAGTAAGTGGTAAAAAAGCCCGTTATAAATCATTTAAAAATTTTTCTGAATCACAAGAATGGTTAAATTCTGGAGCAAATTATGAAAAAAAAGAGAAAAGTGATTTGACTAAACTGTATTCTGAACTAGAGCGTGATGCAATTTATTTTGATGCAGGAACAGGACGTGGTAATGGTGTAGAAGTCAGATTAACTGATTTTGACGGTAATTCACTACTTTATAAAATTATGAACGAAAAAAATATTAATGAATTTGGAAATTATTATGTCGCTGACACTAGAACAAATAACTTTGGTGAATTAGTCGGTATTTACACAGCTTTTGTTTATGCCAAAAAATATGATACAAAGATAATTTGTGGAGATAGTTCTCTCGTTATTGAATATTGGTCAAAAGGGCGATATAATAATTCCAGTTTGGAAAATGATACAATTGAACTCATAAAAAAAGTTGCTTTAATGAGAAATGAATTTGAAAAAAAAGGTGGAATTATAAAAAAAATCTCAGGAGATGTTAATCCCGCTGATTTAGGATTCCACAAATAATGCTAAATAAAGGAGGCTTTTCATGAAAAAAATATTATTAATGTTAATGATGTTAACAATATCTGTAATTGGAACAGCAGCAAAAAAACCTATAAGTAAAACTTTTGAAGGTCAATATACAAAATCAACAAATACATTTACCTATGTAAAAGATAATTTGGTATTTCCAAATAAAGTAATTACTTACACAGTAAAAGATGATTCTGGGTTATTAGACCAAATTTATAACTTTATTAGTGAAAAATATGGAGTTACAGATACAGATATTATTGTTCTTAATGTTAATGGAACTATTTCTAATAAAACTGGTTTAGTAACTATAAAAAAGATAATTAATTATCAAGTTCCTGAAGATAGATTACATGCTTCAGAATATGAAACACCAGCATCAACAAATTCTAGTAATAACGAGAATACTGCAAATGACGATGCTCCAAATTTAAACAATACA
>NZ_CALHQO010000579.1:0-3455 GCF_938036635.1 uncultured Leptotrichia sp. | reverse complement strand
ATAAGATCAGGAGGAATAGCTATGAAAAAAATATTGTTATTGATGATTTTAGCGTTAAGCGTTTTTATGTGCAGTGTTGAGAAAGAGGACAAAAAAGCAGGAAAAAGTACTGATGGAGTTCCTAAGAAAATTGTAATTGGATTGGATGATTCATTTGTTCCAATGGGATTCAAGGATGAAAAAGGCGAAATTGTAGGGTTTGATATTGATTTGGCTAGAGCAGTTGCTCAAAAGTTGGGTGCTGAAGTTGAATTTAAGCCAATAAACTGGGATTCAAAGATACTAGATTTGAATGGTGGAAATATTGATTTAATTTGGAATGGACTTACTATAACAGAGGAAAGAAAAAAAGAAACTGAAATGTCAAAACCTTATTTTACAAGTCATCAGCTTATAGTGATTAAGAAGGATTCAAGCATTAATGAAAAAGCTGATTTAACAGGAAAAAATGTTGGAAGCCAAACTGAAAGCAGTGGAGAAGAAGCTGTGAAAAAATCAGGTGAGGATAAAAAATTTAAGGAATTTAAAACTTATGCTCAATATGACCAGGCATTTATGGATCTCGATGCAGGGAGAGTTGATGCAATTGTAGCAGATGAAGTGTTGGCAAAATATACTAAAAAAACAAAAGAAACTCAGGCTAAAAAAGATCTCTATAAAATTTTAAGCGAGAACTATGGAGAAGAAGAATATGGAATTGCTGCTAAAAAAGGAAATACAAAGTTAATTGAAGCTATAAATAAAGCTATTGAAGAATTGAAAACAGACGGGACTTATCAAAAAATTTATTCAAAGTGGTTTAAAGATTAATAATGAATCAATCATTATCAATATTTGTAGAATTATTAAAAACATTACCTAATGTTGCAATATTATATTTGTTTACAATCCTATTTTCTGTCCCGTTAGGAATTTTAGGAGCGTTAGCATATACAGGGAAAAATAAGACTGTAAAATTTTTTATTTCAGTTTACACTTGGATATTTAGAGGAACTCCTTTAATGCTTCAGTTAATGGTGGTTTATTATGGAATACCGCTTATGAAAATTGGCGGATACAAAGTTGTGTTAGAGCCATATACGGCGGCAACTATTACTTTTATTATAAATTATGCGGCATATCTTGTGGAAATTATGAGAAGTGGAATAGAAAGTATTGATAAAGGACAGCATGAAGCTGCAAAAGTTCTTGGTTATAGTTACTGGCAAAAAATAATATATATTATTTTGCCACAGGCAATAAGAAGAGTACTGCCAACATTGGGAAATGAAGCAATTACACTTATAAAGGATACTTCATTAATCTATGTTCTTGCTGTAACCGAAGTTATGAAGCGTACAAAGGAATTAGCAAACATTTACTATAATATTACGCCATATATTTGTGCAATTATCATTTATCTTGTATTAAGTTTTGCAGTTGATAGATTGTTTAAAAATATAGAGAAAAGAAATAAAGTCAGAATTTAAGAAATTTTAAAATTAAAGTGGACTAGGAGATAAAGAGTGAAAAATGAAAAAATAGTAGAAGTAAAAAAATTAAAAAGTACTAATAAGAATGTTGGAATAGATTTAGGTATAAAGGACTTTGCGATTACAAGTGATGAAGCCACAATAGAAAATCCAAAATATTTACAAAAATCTTTGAATAAACTAGCGATATTACAAAGAAAACTATCACGAAAACCAAAGGGTAGTTCAAATAGAAATAAAGCTAGGATAAAAGTAGCAAGATTATTTGAAAAGATATCAAATCAAAGAGAAGATTTTCTGCAAAAGTTATCAACAATGCTAATAAAAGAATATGATATTATCTGTATGGAAGATTTACAAGTAAAAAATATGGTAAGAAATCATAAATTAGCAAGAAATATTGTAGATGTATCATGGAGTGAATTTAATAGAATATTAGATTATGAAGCAAAATGGCATGGAAGAACAATAGTAAGAGTGGATAAATTTTTTGCAAGTAGTCAAATATGTAATTGTTGTGGAAATAAGAATGAAGAAGTAAAAGATTTAAGTATAAGAGAATGGACTTGTCCAGTATGTGGAGCTGTACATAATAGAGATATAAATGCAGCAAAAAACATATTAAAAGAAGGACTAAGGATATTAGGTATAAGTGCTTAAATAAAAATATATGAACCGTAGGAACTATGGGGATAGCTTGGTAAATTTAGTTGGCTAACAGAAGCAACTACTACCCAAGAACCCTGCGACACTTGGCTAAGCTCCTTAACTTGTTAAGGAGAGATAATGCCCAGTCATGGGAGGTTCAGTTCGATGATATTTAAGGAGAACTATGGACATTAAAGAAGATATAAAGCGTTGGAGATTAATTCTTGGAAAAGATACGGAAGAAGAATTTTCGTCTATGGATTCAGAAGCTATTCCAAGTTTTACAGAGGAAGATTGGTTGATGGATAAGGCATTGGATGCGATTTATAATCCGACAGGACAATTTATGGGTGGAGATTCTGCTGGAAGAGGTCCGTCTAATCCGCAAATTAGTAGATGGCTTGGAGATGTTAGAACTTTGTTTGATAAAGAATTGGTGAAAATTATTCAGACGGATGCGATGGAAAGATGTGGGTTGAAACAATTGCTTTTTGAGCCTGAAATATTGGATCAAGTAGAGCCTAACATAAATCTTGCTTCAACAATTATGCTTTTGAAAGAGCAAATTCCACAAAAAAGTAAAGAAAGTGTTAGAAATTTCATAAAAAAAATTGTAGAGGAAATTAATAAATTGTTGGAAAGTGATATTAGAAGAGCAGTTAGAGCAGCACTTAACAAGAAACAGCACTCGCCAATTCCATCTGCGTCATCTTTAGATTTTAAAACAACGATACGAAGAGGGATAAAAAATTACAACAGGGAATTAAAAAAAATTGTTCCAGAGCATTATTATTTTTTTGAGAGAGCAAGCGTTAACCCCACAAGTAAATTTACAGTCATTTTGGATATTGACCAAAGTGGATCTATGGGAGAATCTGTAATTTATTCTTCAGTAATGGCGTGTATTTTAGCGAGTATAGCTTCACTGAAAACACGTGTGGTAGCTTTTGATACTGAAATTGTGGATTTGACAGAAAAATCAGATGATCCAGTTGATTTACTATACGGATTTCAGCTAGGTGGTGGAACAAATATCAATAAATCAATTAAATATTGTACAAAATATATTGAAAATCCGAAAAAAACAATATTTTTTCTAATTTCTGATTTAATTGAAGGTGGGAATCGTGGTGAAATGTTAAGAAGATTACAAGAAATGAAAGATTCGGGAGTAATAGTAGTTTGTCTTTTAGCAATATCTGGAGATGGAAAACCTTATTATGACTCACAAATGTCTGGAAAAATTGCTTCACTTGGAATTCCATGTTTTGCTTGTAATCCTGAAAATTTGCCACTTTTACTTGAGAGAGTGTTGAAAAATATGGATTTGAGTTC
>NZ_CALHQO010000578.1:0-3455 GCF_938036635.1 uncultured Leptotrichia sp. | reverse complement strand
TCTCCGCTTCCCATTATTTTATCCCATAAATTAATTGATTCATTTTTTGTCATTATAGTAGCAAGATACGAATATGTATTATATGTTGCTTGATTAATAGGGTCTCCTTTTAACTGTTTTAAATTTTTTGTAGTAATAAGTTCATACCCATCATCCTGTACTAATTTTCTATTTAAATTAGCAAAATTCATATGAATCTCTCCATTTACTATTTTTAAATTATGATAAAGTGCTTCGGTTTCTGGTAATTCTTTTAATATCATTTCCTTATTATTATCTTGTACGATTTTTATATAAGTATTTCCTGATTTTTTAAAAGTACCGATTATTCTTTTTACTCTTAAAGTATTTTTAGCTAAAACAAAATAATAATTCATTTTTTCTCTGTATTCTACATTTTTTACATTAAAATAATCATTCCAATTAACAGATGTTCCAAAAATACTTGTTAATTGTTGGTCTACATATTTTCTTGCTTTATCCCCGCTCATATTAAATTTATAAGACAATCCTGGAATAATACTAGTCGATCCAACATCTGCAAATTCATTTGCTTTATCTCCTACATTCTCACCAAAATCGACATTGGAATAATCCTTCCCGTCCGAATGAATACTAATAGGTGTATTGTTATCCTTGTATTTCTCAGCAAAGTATTCATTTGAAGCTCTTCCTGTGCTTTCAAGCCCTTTTTCATCTGTTCCAGTTGCTATCTGTCTTCCTGCCACTCCATTTACAATATGGCTTGCCTCTTCTGCAAGTGTTCCGATTAATCCTGCCTTTGTTGAGTTCTCTTTTGCATTTATGTTGATTATTATTGTATGTACTCCATCTTTTGAAACATATGCTGTTCCTGCCTTGTTTTTCATTTCAGGAGTATCTTCGCCAGTTGTATATTTTACATCAAGGTTGTATCCTAAATCCTTGTAGGCATCTTTCCAGGCTGAAACTACATCTTCTGATTTTTGAGCTTCATTAAGTCTTTTCCCTGCTATGTTGTTTACAGTTTCACTAAGTCTTACCTCTCTAAGCTGTCCAAAGAAGTTCCTGTTGTCATCTCCCCTATCATGAATTGACTCCTTGATGGCTTTTTTCACATCCGCTATCTCTTTTTTGGCTTTCCCAATATCCTCTTTCAGCTTAGCAGGATTAGTGGCATACTCAATAGTCTGGCTTTCAACATTAATATTTGTGCTGCTGTGAGTGTCCTTCGTTGTTTCATTTGCTCTTGTAATATCTCTGTTTATTGGACTTCCAGAAGTTTCTCCTATCTCAACATCTCCAATTACAGTGTTTCTTGTGATTCCTTGCTTGTCCCTGCTGTCCTGATTGAATCCAACGTTTGTAATTCTCGGTTTTCCTGTTGAAATTCCAACTGATCCGCCTGTTGTCTTCATTGTGTCGTGATTCTGAATATCTTTTCCAACATAGCTGTCAATCTTGAATGTGAAGTTTCCTTGCTTGCCAACTACAGCTCCTGTATTTTCAAGCGTTCCAACGTGAAGACTGCTTCCTTCTCCGACAATGAATGTGCTTTGGTTGTCTACGAATGCTCTATCTCCATTTGTTCTGCTTCCGCTTATATTTACAGAGCTTGGCACTCCGTTCGCACTTATTCCAAGACTCATTCCGCTTGAACTTCCAGTTGTTGTGCTTGTATTCTGTCTGCTTTCTACAACCAGTTTACCGATATTACCTGTAACTTTTCCACCTTCCTGATTAAAGCCATTTAATACCATTGAGCCTGTGTTGTTGTGAACTTCATTTACATTCTTGAAATTTCCGTTTGCATAGACAGTTTCAACTGTATTCTGGTTGCTTTGGCTAGCTGAAATGCTTCCGCCGTTTCCAGTAGTCTGCAATTTGTGTCCATAGCCAATTGTAGCTCCTGCATTTATTCCTTTGCTCGAATTGCTTGAGCTGTAGCTGTTATGAAGTTCCACGGCTTCCTTCTGAATGTTTGCCACATTGTTGTAGATGAATGTTCCGCCCTGAGCCTGTGTTCCCTGATAAGTTATGTTATTTACATTATTGTAGGTAATGCTTGAATTTTCATTCATTGGCTTTAATGTTGTTACGGCTGCACCTTCAGTATGGGAACTTGTGTTGCTTCTTGAACGTGTAAATCCGGCGTTTACTCCGATATTGGCGTAGAAGTTGCTGTTTGCCATGGCATCCCTTGCACCTTTTGCACCGACGCTTCCATTTACATAGTTTGTCTGTCTTGTCCCTTGATTATCTGCAAGCCCCTTAATTGTACCAGTTGCGGCATTTATCGCTTCCATAGCTCCGCCTGCAGTATCGCCATTCTCAATCTGACTTACAGCTTGGCCAACCTGTTTTGCCCTGTCCAATGCTGGGCTGTTTATTCCTGCTGATATTGTAAATCCGCTGCTCTTGCTTGAAGTATGCACATCCCTTGTGTCAATTCTTGCACCATATTTTACATCGCCGTTATTAATCTGAATATTTCCGTATTCAAAGTTTGTGGCTGTAATTTCTGCTCCTCTGTTCAAGACTGAGCCATCTCCAACTTGCAAGTTTGATTTTGCATTTACTGTACTCTTTTCATCGTATGTACTTTGCGATTTTCCATATCCTGCTGAAATTGTGCCGTGACTTATTCCGCCAGTAAATCCTTTGCTCTTGTTCTTTTCGTAGTAGCTGTTGTGCAGTTCCCTTGAGTCCGTTGTAACTTTTCCGCCTACAAAAGTATTTTCTCCAAGAACAATGTTGCTTCCTATCCCCTCAACATTTCCTGTGATTACAGCATTCTTTCCAAGCATCAGGTTGCTTGCCGAGTTTTCTTCTGCATGAGAGTTTCTATAACTGCTTTTGGATGACATGAAGCCTTTGCTTGTGTTTCTTGACTCGTTTTCGTAGCTATTTACTGCTGACTCCGCTTTCACATTTCCTGTTACTGTAAGCCCTGTCGTGTCTTCAGCTATGAATGATGAGCCTCTTAGATTAAGGTTCCCAATTCTTCCTTCTGCTGAATTTGCAACTGCTCCACCGCCAAAATGTGTTGTTTCTGCATATTTTGAATAGTTGCTTCCACTTATTCCAAGCGTGCTCTGCCCTGACAATGACAATGCGCTTACATTGAAGCTGTTTAAGTCAAGTGCCAGATGATCAGTCTTTAACATTCCACCTATAGAGCTATAGCTGTCAGCCTTGATGAAAGTTGTGCCTTTTGAAGTGATTCCACCAATTGAGGCTATTTCCTCACGCTGAGATTTATCGTACTCCCCATAGTTAAATCCAGTTGTTCTTTTTGTGGTATTGTTAATCACATTCCCCTTTTCAGAAATCAGGGCAACCGCCTCTTCACCGTTAATCCGTCCGCCAATATTTTCAATATTTCCAACTGAACTTATGAATGTTCTGTCTCCTGAAATTTCTGAAAGCAGGTTATTAGTTGTTTCATTTCTTACAGTATTCGCTTCAACATAAGT
>NZ_CALHQO010000577.1:0-1881 GCF_938036635.1 uncultured Leptotrichia sp. | reverse complement strand
CTGGGAAAAATACGAAGATATTCCTCAATTTGTAAAAAAAGACATTATTGAAAATCAAAATTCATACGATATAGTCACACCATTTAAAGAAAATGGAAAAGAGTGGTTATTTGAATATTTATACAAATATCAACCAAGAACAGGTAAAATTTTAAAGGAAAGTGGAGATTTATTCGCTGGGGTAGAATTAGATGAAGGAGAAATTGGAAATACATTTTTAGGTATAGAATGTAATGGTAAATTAATAGAAATTGAAAGAGATTTTTATGGAAATAATTTATGTGATAATGATGAAGAAAATAAAATAATAAGAGAAATTAGCAGATTTAATTATTTACCAGAAGAAATAAAGAAATCATATTTCTATAAATTTAGTGGTTTTGGAGTAAATAATGGCATAGGTTATGTGTTGCCATGTAATAGTTGGGATAGTTTTGATGGATATATGGACTCGTATAAAATTCCTAAAGGGAAACAAAAGAAATGGTATAAATGGATGGAACAATTTATGCCGAAATTTGATTTGAAATCATTGGGCGGAACGTGTACGGATTTTATGAGTTTTTTGGATACAAGATATGAAGGAAATGAAAATGAAATTGAAACAACGCTATTTGTGAAAACACATTTAAAAGATGGAATTGTATATGCAATACAAAATGGCGATATAGAAAATATGAAGATACTTAGCAACCCGGTTGAAACGATAGATAGATATTGTGAATATGTTTTGACAATGCACAAGACGGATTTTGATTTTACTCCATATTTTGAAGCACTAGAAAAACTGGATGGAAAAGGAGCAACTAATATTTCTATGGAAGAGGAAGATTTATATATGGTAGAAATAAGGGTGGCATATATAAAAGGTAAATATATAGGTAACAAAGAAAAGGAATTAAAATGGTATGAACAGATGAAATGGTATTTAGATTTTCATTCATTTGAAAATAATTATGTAAAATTAAGAACAGATAACGGTTGGCTAAATCAAGATAATTCATTAAAATATTTAGATACATCAACAGATAAAAGAATAAAAGAAATGATAGAAAAAAATGAAGTTGAAGAAATACAAATTTTTTCGATTTTAGATAGAGGGAAACCAACTGGTGAAAGTGATGCTGTTGTTTTTATAACATTTAATAAAAAAGAAGGATTAACTACTTTTCACATATGGGATGATTATACAGAAGAAACGGATATGAATGAAAAAATAAATGAAATGAAATTGTTAATAGAACCAGAAATAGAAGAAATATTCGACTGGAAATGTAAAAATAAATTCCCTTATAATTATGTAAAGTTTGGAAAAAAAGGATTAATCCCTGAAGCGAAAATAGATAGAATTTATAAGAAAATAACGAAGTGAGCGAAAAAATGTTTAAAAGAACTAATTATTATGTAAGAAAAATAAATGGTAATAAAATAAATTTAGAAGAAGCCTTAGAAATGTTTGAAATAAAATATAAAAACTCACTAAAATTTAAATATGTTTCACAAGGCACAGGGTTAGATTTGATTGATATAGTAGAAAATGATCATTATATATCTAAAAGTTTAAACGTAAAAATGCTAAATGGAAAAATTTCTTTGGAAGTATTTGATGAAGACGAAGAAGAGGATTATGAATATTATTATTATATAAATCCAAATGCACCGATAGCATTGACATATTATCCAAATTATCCAGATTTAATAGACAATAATCTGCATAAAGTTCCTTTAAGTATGTTTACGGAAGATAAAGAATTTGTTTATGAAGTAATAAAAGATTTTTTTGATAAAGGAAATACTGAAAAAATAAAAGAAAATTATATTAAGAATAAATGGATAATGGATAAATACAAATAATAAAATTAATTTTTTAGAGTATTTATG
>NZ_CALHQO010000576.1:0-1438 GCF_938036635.1 uncultured Leptotrichia sp. | reverse complement strand
TGTGGTATAATATGTCAAAGAATTTCAAATTTTTAAGATGATTTTTTCTACTTAGAATAACAATAAAAAGGATGGCGAAATAAAGATGAGAAAGGCAAGTAACTTATTGGCTTGTAAATTGAAACATTATAAAAAGAGAACGATGAACAGGAGGGGAAATTGTGACAAAAAAGCTAGATAATCTTATTGAAGCTGGAAAGGAAAAACTGAAAGCAAAAAAATGGCGAAAAATTGGAATAGTTGCATTATTTAATACCGTTGTAGGACTTAACATAAACGCCAAACCATTGAACCTGCCCAAGGAGTATTCCGAAAACATTTCTGTTGAAGGGCATGAAAATGAAGTATTTGATTACGACTTTAACAATGACGGAATAAATGAAAAAGTTGTTGTAACATATAATTCAGTGAACAATGTAATAGGAGCTGTAATTTCAATATACACAAATCAAGGTGGAAAGGATATGCTGACATATCAGGTAACTTTTGATAAAAAGTTTAGTATTATGGAGCTTCAGGCAATGCAAAAAATGTTTGACAAAGTCAAAGAATATTATCCTGAATATTCTAAAAATATTCAACCTAACGAAACTAGATATATTACAATTTATGGGGATAACAGAAATAATGACATAATTTTTGATAAAGTAAAATTTAATAATCATGCTCCAGAAAATACAAATAACTTTTTATTTATAAAAAATTCGGCAAGCTTACTGGAAGCTCCATACGGAAATGCCGTGGCACATCTAGGATTCAGTGAAAAACCTGAAATATTGTTTGATATGGTATCAGACTCGGCAAATTCAAATGCAAAATGGTATTTCACAGAATTTACAAAAAAAGGCGATACTAATGTAACTAGAAAAGAAAAAAAAGATAAAAATGGTAAAGTAATAGCAGAAAATCCAACAACTATCAAAGGATTTATCGCAGGTAACGAAGACAATGTCTCTGAAAGAGGGTTTTACTGGGATAAAATGATTAATAGAATTGAAGTTGTAAACAATTTTATCGACACTGCGCTAAAGGCAAAAGAAGATTTATATATTATTACAGAATATAAGCCTCTGTCACGTGATAAACCTAGCAAAAAGGATAGATTTGGCAACAAGAACAATCAGAGCATCATAGGATACACAAAGGCAAACAAGGAAGGCGAAATAATAAATATTCCCGATCAGACAATCTTTAAAATAATCGGTGAAGAAAATAATATGCTAAAAATTGAAACACCATTTTATGGAGGACCTTATTATATTGAAAAAGTTGAAGGAACTTATCAAAAAGCAGAAAATATAAAAGGTGAAGTAAATAAATTTATAGCAATTGACCCAAGTAGCCAGACTGAAGCAATTTTCCAAAGAGATCCTAAAACTGGGAAATATGATGTTATAACATATTCATTTGTAACCACAGGAAAAGATGGATACGGTTC
>NZ_CALHQO010000575.1:0-1766 GCF_938036635.1 uncultured Leptotrichia sp. | reverse complement strand
TTTTTAGTTAATTTACTTTTCTTAAAATTAATGTTACAATTGATACACGTAAAAATATTACAATTGAAAATTAATTTTGAAAGGAATAAAAAATATATGAGAAAAAATAAGTTTTTAACAGCAGTATGTATGTTATCTGCTTTTGTAGGATCAAATTTACACGCAAAAACTTCAAAAACTAAAAAAATTGACAAAGCGAAAACTTCTCACAAACCTGTAAATAATAGAAAAAGTCATAGTGCAGGAAATACAGGAATTTATGGAATTCCTTCAAATAATAAAAGTGCTCTTATTGAGACAAAAATGACAGAATTAAGACAAAGACATGCTAAAGTAATGTCTTCAGGATCTGCTCATGAAAGAAAAAAAGTAGCTGTTGAAAGAAAACTTTTGACATCTTACAAAAAATGGAGAGGGACAAAATATGCATGGGGTGGAGATTCTAAAAATGGAATTGACTGTTCGGCCTTAACACGTAGAGTTTACCGTGAAGCATTTAATAAAGAACTTCCTAGAGTTTCACAGCAGCAAATAAAAAAAGGAACAAGAGTTTCAGCGAAAAATTTGAAATCAGGGGATATTGTTTATTTTAGACCAGATAATAGAGTAAGCCATACAGCAGTTTATGTTGGAAATTCATTGTTTATAAATGCATCATCTTCAAAAGGAGTAGTAATGTCTTCATTAAAGAGCCCTTATTGGAGAAAATATTTTAAATATGGTGTGAGAGTTCACAATGCATAAAAAGAAAGTAGGAATTTTATGAAATTAATTGGAAAAGCAGTGACAATAATAGCAGGAATTTTATTATTAGGAAGTTCATTAAATGTAGTCGCAGCAAGCCGACATAGAAGAATAAAGAGAAAACATCCAGTAATAAATGATAGACGTAAAGCTATTGTTTCACAAAAATTTAGCTGTAATGGAAAGCAATATGTTGTAAATTATATTACAAATAATAGTATTCAACTAGTAGATGCTGCATCAAATGCTAAATTTCAACTGGATCAGGTTGTATCGGGAAGCGGTTCACGATATAGCAATGGAAAAATTGAAATTCACATAAAAGGTGATGAGGCAGTATTCAATCAAGACGGTAAAGATATTTCATGTAATCTTACAAAATAACAATAAAAATAAGGACTGTACCTAAATTTTAAGCCAGTCCTTTTTTATTTAAAGTAATTAGAAATTAAATCTAAGTCCAGTAGTAAAGACATTGTTATTTCCTTTACCTTTTCCACTGTCAATAGAACCGTCATAGTTCACATACCATCCAAATCCAGAATTTACTTCTGTCAATGCTCCAACTCCTGCCCAGGTCTTGTTCTTAGAAAGTCCAATACCTTTTACCTTGAAAGTTGCTCCAGGCAGTCCAGTGTATCTTGCGTCAAAACTCAAGTCCTGCTCATTGAATGCTCTCTGATGTGTTACATAACCTTGGAATGTAGTCTTGCTTCCATTGTTCCAGTTTACAGATTTTCCAACTCTAAGTCCAAGTAATGCTGCTGTCTGGTTGTAGTTCTTCTTGTCAGCAGTCAGTCCGAACTGGCTCTTCTCTTCAGAGAATGAACCTCTTACAACGGTATCATGAGTCAATCCTACAAATGGTGTTACAACGAAATCTCCATTACTATTTTTAATGTCATATCCTGTTTCTAAATATCCAGAATAAACTTTGTCATTGTGATTAATTTTGGCTCTTGTAAAGTCATTATTGCTTAAAATAATGTCTCTTTCAACATCACTGTCAACAAATCCGATAC
>NZ_CALHQO010000574.1:0-6818 GCF_938036635.1 uncultured Leptotrichia sp. | reverse complement strand
CTCTGAAAGGAGACTCGTTATGAAGAGATTGCCAATAGGAATAAGTGATTTTAGGTATTTAATAGAGGAAGACTATTATTATTTTGACAAGACAAATTTCATTGATGAGATTATTAAAGATGGCTCTCAAGTAAAACTTTTTACTAGACCAAGAAGATTTGGGAAAACATTGAATATGTCGATGTTAAAATATTTTTTTGATATTAAGGAAGCAAAAGAAAATAAAAAACTTTTTAACGGACTGTATATAGAAAATACAGAAAGTTTTAAAAGGCAGGGGCAATATCCTGTTATATATATAAGTTTTAGGAACATGGAAGAGGTTAGCTGGGAAAATTCTCATATTGCAATTAGACAATTAATAAGTAATATGTATGATGAATTTAAATTCATAAGAGAAGATATGGATGAAAGAGAATTATTTTATTTTGATAATGTCTGGTTTAATAAAGATATAGCAGATTGGAAAGGCTCATTGAAGTCGTTGACAAAATATTTGTATGAATATTATGGGAAAAAAGCTGTTGTGCTAATAGATGAATATGATACGCCGATAATTCAGGCTTATCAGGAGGGATATTATAAACAGGCAATTTCTTTTTTTAAGAAGTTTTATGGAGATGCAATGAAAGATAATGAATATTTACAGTTTGGAATTATGACTGGAATATTGAGAATTGCAAAAGAAGGAATTTTTTCAGGGTTAAATAATTTGAAGGTAAACAATATCTTTAGCGAAAAATATTCAGAGTATTATGGACTTACTGAAAATGAAGTTGTTGAAGCTGTGAAATATTATGGGCTGGAATATGAGATGGAAGATGTCAGGGAGTGGTATGACGGTTATCAGTTCGGAGAAACTGAAATTTATAATCCGTGGTCGATTATTAACTTTTTGGATGAAAAAAAATTACGTCCCTATTGGATAGGCGTTTCAGGAAACAAGACAATATATGATTTATTAGGAAAAGCAGATAAAAAAGTAATAGAAGATTTGGAAAAACTTTTTGTGGGGAAAACAGTTTATAAGGCAATAAATGAGTATATGGAATATGTATTTAATGCAAGTGATATATGGGAATTATTTTTGTACAGCGGATATTTGACAACCGATGGGGAGAAAAAAGGGGAACTCTATCCATTACGGCTTCCAAATAAAGAAATACAGACTTTTTTTAGAAAAATTTTTATAGATAGATTTGTTGGAAATTATACACAGTTTTCAAATATTGTAGAAAATTTAAAAAATGGAAAAATAGAAGAGTTTGCAAAAGGGCTTCAAGATGAGGTACTTTCTTCGCTTAGTTATTTTGACACGGAAAAAGATGAAAAGTATTACAAAATATTTTTAATTGGAATATTTATAATACTTGCAAATGACTACATTAGACTATCAGAAAGAGAAAGTGGCTATGGAAGGGCAGATTTAGTTTTAGAACCTAAAAATAAAATAAATCCAGCGTACATATTTGAATTTAAAGTTGTAAATAATGAAGACAAGCTGGAAAATTATGCAAAAACTGGATTTGAGCAGATAAAAGAAAAAGAGTACGATGTGGAATTAAGAAATAGAGGAATAGATAAAATTGTCTGTGTTGGACTCGCGTTTTATAGAAAAAAACTTAAAATGAAATATGAAATAATGAAGTAAAATTATAATTAACTATTATTCAGAAAGAATAAGGCAATAGGAGTTAAGTTGCTGAATGTATATTGTAAAAATGGAATTATAAGTTATTAACATTTAATTTTAAAGAAGAAAAATAAAAAAGGAAGTGTAATTTAGAATGGCAGTAAGCGGAATGAAAAAAAATTATTCCTATTTGTTTGGGATATTGACAATTGTGACGTATTTTATAGGATTATTACTTGTAAATCGTGGGCTTGGATTTACAAATGTGGCTGTGATTGTTTGTTCAATGATAATATATTATGTGGCAAATGTATATAATATGACTGGAATTTACAGATTGAGGGATATTATAATTATTGTTGGAATTAATTTTATACTTGTTGTAATTACAGCGTTTTTACGGATTTTTATTGTAAATGAAGCAATAATTCTGTTCGGACTGATTACAATGTTTCAGATTATATATCGTTATATTATAATTGTAGGACTTTCAGAACGAAAAAGAGTTGTTTTTGTTGGAGAAAATGGATATACAAATGATTTGTTGGAGAGTATAAAGAAAGACCGTCAATATAAATTATCGGACTTTTTAAAAGAAGAAAAAAATTTGAGTTCTTTGACAGAAAAACTGTTAACTCTATGTGAAAATAAAAAAGTTGATATAATTGTAGATTTTACAAGCAATCTTTTATACGATACTAAACTTGTGGATAAGCTGTTACAGTACAAACTTGGTGGAATGCAGTACTATAATTATTTAGAATTTTATGAAATGTATGAGAATAAATTGCCAGTTTCAAACTTGAGTCCAAAATGGTTTTTGGAAAATACAGGATTTGAAATTTACTACAACAGTTTTAACTTGAAAGCTAAACGTATTCTTGATATAATTTTTGCACTTTTAATCGGAGTTTGTGTAATTCCAATTATGATTGTTGCTGCAATAATAATAAAACTGGAATCGAAAGGGCCAATATTCTTTATACAGGAAAGAATTGGGGAAGGAAACAAGCCGTTTAAAATAGTAAAATTTCGTTCAATGACGACTGATGCGGAAAAAGATGGACCAAAATGGGCTACAAAAAATGACAATCGTGTCACAAAATTTGGTAAATTTATGCGTCTTACAAGAATTGATGAATTGCCGCAATTGTGGAATGTTCTACGTGGAGAAATGAGTTTCGTAGGACCACGTCCAGAAAGAGAATTTTTTATAAAGCAGTTAGAAAAGGAAATTATGTACTACAATCTAAGACATACTGTAAAACCAGGGCTTACTGGATGGGCACAAGTTATGTATCCGTATGGAGCGAGCATTGAAGATGCTTACAGAAAATTGCAGTATGACTTGTATTATATAAAAAATCATGATATTTTGTTTGACATGAAGATATTGTTAAAGACAGTTACGATTGTAATTTTTGGAAAAGGGAGATAGGATAAAATTAAAACAGGAGAGAAAAGATGTACTTAAAAGCATTGGAGCTGACAGGGTTTAAATCGTTTGCAAATAGGACTGTTGTGGAGTTTGACAATGGGATTACTTCGATTGTTGGGCCTAACGGGAGTGGAAAGAGTAATATTTTGGATGCGATTTTGTGGGTTTTGGGAGAGCAGAGTTATAAAAATATACGGGCAAAAGAGAGTTCGGATATTATTTTTTCTGGCGGGAAGAATAAGAAGCCAAAGTCTATGGCAGAAGTTAGTCTTATTATTGATAACGGAGATAGATATCTGGATGTAGATTTTTCAGAGGTTAAAATTACTCGAAGGATTTTTAAGACGGGAGAAAATGAGTATCTTATAAATAACAAGAAATCTAGACTTAAAGATATTCATAATCTTTTTATGGATACTGGGATTGGAAAACAGGCTTATTCTATAATTGGACAAGGGCGTGTAGAGAGAATTATTGGATCTTCTCCGAAGGAATTAAAGGAAATTATTGAAGAGGCGGCGGGAGTAAAGAGGGCTAAAATTGAAAAGGAAGAGTCTGAGAAAAAGCTGCAGGACTTAAAAAATGAAATTGAAAAAATTGAATATGTAGAAAAAGATTTAAAAAAACGTGTTGATTATTTAAAAAATGAGCAGGAAAAAGCTAGACTTTTTAAAGCGTACACAAAAAAAATTGATGTACAGCGGTTTATGATTCTTGAATACAATGTTAATGAGAAAACTTCATTAAAATATGAATATGAGGAAAAAAGTCAGGAAATAAAGGAAGAACTCGAAAAAAATGAAAATAATTTTTCAGAAAAGCAAGCTGAACTTGAAAAAACGAATGAAATAAGAAAAGAATTGTACGAAAATCTGGAAAACCAGAAAAATGAAAACAGCGAAAACTTTAAGAATATGGAAATTCTGAAAGAAGAATATTCAAAACTTGTAAATCAGAATTCTAACTTAGAAACCGAGGCCAATGAAAAAAATAAAAGAAAAAGTATTTTGGAAAAAGATATTGCTGAAAAAGAAGAACTTCTGAATAACTCCAGAAATGAGCTTGATTTGATAACAAGGGAATTGGCTGTGAAGGAAGAAGAAAAGGATAAATGGGAGGCTAAAGTTGGAGAACTCAAGCATAAATGCGATAAAATTACAATTGAGTTAAAAGAACGAACGCAAAAGAATTCTAATTTTGAAGTGGATAAGATAAAAGTCGCTGGAGAAAATGAAGACCTTGAAAAAAGAGTTCAAGGGGCAAAAAATGAAAATAAAAGACAAATTGCCGAAAGAAATGATGTAGAAGCTGAGTTTAATAAAATAAATAAGGAAAAACAGACGTTTGAAATTCAAAAGTCAGAAAAGGAAAAAGAAAAGCTTGAAAAAGAGCTGAAAATAAAAAAACTTAACGAAAAGATTGATGAACTTAGAAAAGAATATGCTGAAATAAATAAGCAAAAAAATGAAATTAGCTACAAACTTGAAAGTTTTGAAGTTAAACATAAGGCGATAGCTAGTGCAATTGAAAAAAATGAGACTTTTAACCGAAGTATAAAACATATTTTGAATGAAAAAATTGATGGTGTAATTGGAGCCTTTGTTAACTTAATTGATGTTCCATCGGGATTTGAGGAAGCAATACAGACTTTGTCTGGTGGAATGTTTCAGGATATTGTAGTAAGAGATAGTGAAATTGGAAAAAAATGTATTGAAATTCTGAAAGATAGAAAACTTGGAAGAGCTTCGTTTTTGCCAATTGAAAATATTCGAATTTCAAGAATGAATGAATTTTTGCCAAAAATTGAACAAGTTTCACTGCAAAAGAGTTTTCAAAATAAAATGTCTCAAGATGAAGTTCAAAATATTATTTTAAGTACAAAGGGGAAAAATGGAATTATTGATTTTACAAGAAATATTGTAAAAGTTGATAAGAAATTTTTGAATGAAGATGTAGAAAAAGTTATTCAGTTTGTGTATGGAAATTCGGTTGTTGTGGAAAGTCTGGAAGTTGGGACAGAGCTTTTGAAAAAAGGATTTAACGACAGAATTGTTACGCTTGAAGGGGATATTATCACTTCTCGTGGAAGAATGACTGGAGGGCATTCATTTAAGGGTAAAGATGAAATTCTTGAGCGAAAAAAGGAATTGAAACATCTGGAAAGTGAAATTGAGAAAAATAAAAAGAATTTTAAAGAATTTGAAAAAAAATTATCGGAAATAGTTTTGGAAGCTGAAAAAATTGAAGCAGAAAGAACAGAAGCAGAAAAATTATTTGAAAAATTTAAAAATGAATATCAGGAATTTAATGAAAATTATGACGATTTTAGCATAAAATTTAACCGAAAACAGCGAGAAATCAATACTCTGAACTATGAAATTTCTGAAAATGAGAAATTTATTTTGGAAAAAGAAAAGAAAATAAAGGAAAATAGAGAACTAATTCAGAATATTGAAAAATATATTGAAGAAAATAATCTGAAAATAAAAAATCTGAATGAAGAATTGAAAAAATTTGAAAATATTGATGAATTTATTCAGAAATTGAATGAGGCAGATAAAGATTATGAAATATTGAAGGTTCGAACTGATAATAATAAAAATCGTTTTATAGAAATTGAGTCTGATTACAAGAAACTTTTAAGTGAAAAGGCAGAACTGGCTGAATTTGAGAAGAAAAGAGAGAAATTAGGAATTGAACTTTCTGAAAAACTTCTACATAAGAAGTCTCAAATTGAAAAAAATGAAAAAATAAATGAAAATATATTGAATGAAATCAAGGAAGTTGAGAAAAAAATACAAGAAATTGAAGGAAAAGAAAGAAAATTAATTAGCGAAATTAAAGACATTGAAGTAAAAATACTGGAAAACAAAAATAATTATGAAAAAATTGTTGAAAAAATTACACGTAATGAAAGTGAACTTGAGTTCCAAATGGCTGAATTTAAAGAGCTTGAAAGCGAAGAAATTCTAGAAGATGAGGAATATTTTGAAATTGCTGATGAAGAGGAACTTACGGAAACAAGAAGAAAATTGTCATCAAATGAGAGAAGCCGTACAGACATTGGAGCAGTCAACCTTGCCTCAATAGATGAATTTGAATATGAAAATGGGCGATATCAGGATATTGTAGTACAGAAGAAGGATTTGCTGGAAAGCCGTGAAACATTGTTTGGATTTATTCGTGAAATTGAAGAGGAAGTTACAAATAAATTTTTTATAGCTTACGAGCAGATAAACAAGAATTTTCAGTATATGTGTGAAACTATCTTAAATGGAGCAAAAGGAATAATCAAAATGACAGACCCTGAAAACTTGCTTACTACAGGACTGGAACTGAGTGTAAAATATAAAAACAAGCCAGAGCAGACTCTTCTTCTTCTTTCTGGAGGGGAAAAATCAATGCTTGCAGTATCATTTATAATGGCAATCTTTATGTTCAAGCCAAGTCCATTTACTTTCTTTGATGAAATTGAAGCAGCTCTTGATGAAAAAAATACAAAGAAAATTGTTGAATTATTGCATCAGTTTATTGATAAATCGCAATTTATATTAATTACTCATAATAAGGAAACAATGAAAGGATCTCACAGACTTTATGGAGTTACAATGAATAAAGAAATTGGAGAAACTAAGATTGTTGCAGTTGATGTGTAATTTAATAAACTTTTTTACTGGAAATTTTTTAATATTTTTGATAAAATATAGGTAAAATTAATAATTTAAGATATATAGAAATTTTAGTTTA
>NZ_CALHQO010000573.1:0-5176 GCF_938036635.1 uncultured Leptotrichia sp. | reverse complement strand
ATTATTAAAGTTTTGAATCACTAAAATCACTAAAAATCACACTTTAAAAAAATACTTTTTGATATATTTAAAATTTATATTTTTTTAAATAAACTTTGAAATTATAATACTAGTTTAAGCAAAAATAAAAAAATATTATTTCAGAGGAATAATTAAAGAAAAGTATCACAAAAAAATCTAAAAGGAGAACATGTTATGACAAATAATCTTAGAAAAATTTCGCAAGATTTGCGTGCATTTGCGAAAAGAACGAAAGATTTTAAATATACTGATTCTGCGTTAATAATATTCTTAATGACAGGTATGATTTTTACTGCGTTCAATATATTTGGGGCAAGTGAAGAATCAGGTATTAAAAATCAGGTTAATCAAATAAATTCTTCAATAAATCAAATACGTACAGATTTTAAAAAAGCTAGAAAAGAAAATAATAAATTAGTAAAAGATACAACATTAGAATTAATACAATTAACAGAACAAGGAGACCATGTAGTTAAATCGCCTTGGAGCAGCTGGCAATATGGTATAAATTATTTCAATAATAATTGGAATGGTACTTACAAAGGTAGAGGAGACAAGAAAGAAAAATATCCATATGAAGGAATACTTGAAAGAAGTACTGATCCTTATGAGAGATCTATATCACCTCAAAGTAAAAATTATTCATTACTTAGCACAAGCAGCAATCCTCGTTCAGCTTCATCAAACAATAGACAAGGATTGTCAGGTTATGGTATAGCAAGTTTTAGAAAAGTAAATGAACCAATTGTAGCATTTGAAGTAAGTGCGGGAATTAACCCAAGAGTATTTACAGCTCCAACAGTTACTCCACTTTCAGCTACACAGCCTAACTTGCCACAGGCTATAAACTTTAAACCAGTAACGCCTAATATCACTCCACCAGATGCACCAAATGTAAATCCTCCATCAATCACAGCTCCTTCAACAGGGAATGATGATGATGCATGGATTGCAGATGGAAATAAATTTATAAAATTTGATAAAGGATGGACAGGATCGTTAGGTGCAAGTGCAACTAATGGAAGTTCGTTAGTCGGAGCTATTGCACAACAAGATATGGATGGTGGAAAATTAACAGTAACTGCAAATGGTAATACTTTTGATTTTGAAGCAAAGGGTATTAAATTTACTGGTAGATATTCTCATCCAACTAATCCAGCATTAAATCATAATCAACAGAATAACGGAGCTGCTGTATTAGATTTTACTGGAAAAAATGCTAATTATTATTCAGTAATGAAACTAATTGGTGGACATACAATAAATATAAATTCTGATATTGACTACTCAGGTACAGGAAGTTCAAGTTATCAGAGATGGTTGTTCCATACAGATGGACATGACAATAATGGAGATTCAACATGGGTGATTAATAAAAATGTTAATTTAAATGGTAGCAATTTAGTTTTATGGACTTCACAATACCATAGCGCTACAACTCAAAATGCTAATATTGGATTTGTAAACAAGGGAACAATAACAACAGCAGGAAATAATAATATAGGTTGGATAGCGCTTAATGAAGGTGGAAATCTTAATAGACAACATTATTTCCACAATCAAGGTGGAACTATTAATTTAGGTGGTTCAAATGATATTCTTGCGGTAATTCAATCTCCAACATCTGGTGCAAATAGTGGTTGGTCGTACATAAATGATGGTACTATTAACTTGACAGGAAGTACTCAGTACGGAATTGTTGTTGATGATAAATACTCATATAATGCAGCTGAAATCTTGTTGAATAATCCTATAAAAATTTCAGGTTCAGATTCAGCCGGTGTAGTGTTTAAAGGATGGATGGATTTAGATGGTGGATCAGCCTTTAGTAGAAGTTCAGCTGATAATATAGTAACAACATTGCCAGGAACATCTAGAGCATCTATAATAAATCTTGATATTTCAGGAAGTAAAAATACAGGTGTCTATTTCCAAAGTGCATCAGGAAATACATTTGCATTAAATGATTATAAAATAGATATAGCAGGAAGCAAGAATACAGGTATATTTGTAAAACAAGGAACAGTTAATTTAGGTTCTACAGGAACGAATCATGCTGTTAATATAACAGGCGGTAGTGAAAACATTGGTATATTCACTAATACTGCTATGACATCGGCAGCTGATATTACAGTAAATGCTGATAAATCTACAGGTATGTTTGCAAAAAATGCAGGAACATCTACAAGTACAGGAAAAATCTCAGCAACTGGAGCTTCTGTAAAAGCATTGATAGCTGATAATTCTACAATTACAAGTAGTGGTAAAGTGGATGTAACTGGTACAGCTTCAAGTGATACAGATGGATCAGTAGGACTTGCTGCAATGAATGGTGGTACTATCACACAAACTGGTGGAGGAGACATAACAGTTGATGGAAGTGCTTCAATTGGTGCATTAGGTCAAAGCGGAGGTACTGTTGACATTACAGGTGGTACTATAAAAGCTACAGGAGGTGCATTTAATACATATGCACAAGGTGGTACAGTAAAATTAAATGGTACAACAATTGATACAGAACAAAAATCATTGGCATTCTATGCAGATAATACAGGTGGAACAGGAAAAATTAATTTCACAGGTGCAACTACTGCAAATATAGCAGGAGGTACTGATGCTAATACAAGAGGTACTGCGTTCTATTATAAAGGTAGCGGATATTCACCATTTACAGCATCTGATATAGGAACTTGGGCATCAAATACATTTGGTGGTACAATAAACAATTTAACACTTAATATGGCAAGCGGATCAAGATTGTTTATAGCTTCTGACGTATCTATGAACTTATCTGACACAGCTGGTAGTGGATTAACAAGTTCTTTAGGAGCAAACATAGTAGGAAATGACTATAAGACATTTATGCTATATTTAAGTAAATTAGCATTAAACCAATCAATTGATTTAGATAATGCAAATGATGCATACAATCAATTAGAAATTTCAAATTCATCAATTGATAACAATAACAGTAACACAATAACAGGAACTCAAGCAGGACAAACTGCAATTGCACAAGAAAACTTGACAACTAACAGAAATGCAGTTACATTAAACAATGATGGTTCAATCAACCTTAGCGGTGCAAACTCAACAGGTATGTATGCTAAATTTGGAGTTCTTAATAATAATGCAACAGGAACAATTACAATAGGAGATACGTCAACAGGTCTATACGGAGTAGCAGATAGTATCCTAACAAATACAGGAACTATTACAATGGGTAACAGTTCAACAGGTATGTACTCTGAAGGTTCAACAACTCAAGGTGTAACAAATGCAGGAACTATCACAAGTTCAGGAACAAATTCAGTAGGTGTGCTATTCAAACCAGATGCAACACTTTCGGCAGGGGCAGTTCTTGAAAATACTGGAAATATTACATTGGGAGATAACAGTGTAGGTCTATATGGAGAAAGCACAGCTACAAATTATACTACATCTAACTCAGGAAATATAACAGTAGGTCAAAGTGGTATTGGTATGTTCGGATATGCTTCTAAGGTATCAGGAGGAACAATTACAGTAGGAGATAAAGGTGTAGGTGTATATTCTCAAGCTGGAAATGTAGATCTTACTGGAGGAACAATTGCTACAGGAGCTTCTGAAGCAGTAGGTGTGTATACAGTAGGAAATGGACAAACTGTAACAAACAGCGGAACAACATTCAACTTAGGAAATTCATCAGTTGCAATTGCAAATTCAGGTACTGGAAACACAATTAATTCAACAGTAGCAAATGTTGGATTAGGAGATAACAATATTTATGTTTATTCAAATGATGCTGCAGGAACAGTTACTAACTCTACTAACTTGTCAGCAACAGGTAGTGGAAACTATGGTATCTATTCAGCAGGAACTGTAACAAATTCAGGTAACATGGACTTTGGAAATGGTATCGGAAATGTAGGTGTCTATTCAATTGGTGGAGGTACAGCAACAAATACAGGTACAATCACAATTGGTGGTTCAAATGCAGCAACAAACGCATTTGGAATAGGTATGGCAGCAGGATACCAAAACAGTGATACTGGTAACGTTATAAATAACGGAACAATAAACGTAAATGGTGACTATAGTATCGGTATGTACGCAAGTGGAGCAGGAAGTACAGCAACAAATGGAGGAAACATAGTACTGAATGCAAATAATACAACAGGTATTTATGCTGATAACGGAGCGACTGTAACAAATACAGGTTCTATCTCAACAGCTTCAGGAAACTATTCAAATGTTGTTGGTGTGTACTTAGGAAAAGGATCAACACTTAATAATACAGGTTCTATTAATATAGATGGAGCAAACGGAGTTGGAGTATACTTAAAAGGAGGAACAATTGCTAACTACGGTAATATAACTGTAAATGGAAGCAGTAACCAAGCTGATACTGTGCAAGAATTCACTACACCTCCAACAGGTAAATCAGTAGGTGGAGCAGCAATAGACGCACCTGCAGGAGCTCAAACTGCGACAGTAACAATAAACGGAGTGCAACAAACACCGGTTGTAGTAAACACATTTGCTACAAATCCAATTGATGTATCAGCATCAAGCATTGGTCTTTATGTAAATACATCAGGAAAAGACTTCACAAACTCAATTAATGGATTAGGAAACTTAACTCAAGAAGCTGATTTGATTATTGGTACAGAAGCAACAGAAATGACAAATAGCAAATCAATTTTAATAAACGATTCTAGAATCTTAGATCCATATAACAATGCAATTAGAACAAGTGGAGTTGCTAACTGGAATATTTATTCTGGAGGATTAAACTGGCTTGCAACACCAACATTGAACCCAAATGATGGAACAATGACAAGTATTTATATGGTTAAAATACCATATACAGCTTGGGCTGGAAAAGAAGAAACACCAATAAACAGTTCTGATACTTACAACTTCTTGGATGGATTGGAACAAAGATACGGTGTTGAAAATCTTGGAACAAGAGAACGTGAACTATTCCAAAAACTAAATGGAATTGGAAAAAATGAAGCTGCATTATTCTATCAAGCAACAGATGAAATGATGGGACACCAATACGGAAATGTTCAACAAAGAATCAACTCTACTGGAAACTTACTGGATAAAGAGTTGAATCACCTTCAAAGAGACTGGAGAAATCCATCTAAACAAAATAACAAAATCAAAG
>NZ_CALHQO010000572.1:0-2462 GCF_938036635.1 uncultured Leptotrichia sp. | reverse complement strand
GTAGTCTTATGTTCCACATACATTCCAACCGAAGTTGTCTCCACTTTTCCAGTTCCAGTATTTACAATGGAATCTCCAATTGTGATGTTTCCAGTATTTGTAACTTTTGAGGCTCCTGAAGTTGCCGGCTTAGGAGAAACATATATTCCCGCTGAACCTTTATCTAGCGTTATATCTCCATTATTTACAATGTTTATTGCTTTATGACCATCGGCAGGACCATTTGTCGCATAAATCCCAACTGATTTTTCTTTACCTGTTATTTCACCTTTATTTTCAACTTTATCAAATCCTACAGAATAAATTGCCGCAGATTCATCTCCAACTTCAATTTTAGAAGCTGCCGTAGTTGTTATTGTTCCAATATTTTTTGTAGCCGATCCGCTGTAGTTTGCAGTTGTATTGTTGTAAATTCCATAGATTCCTGTAGATTTGTCCCCTATGGTAATTTCACCTGAGTTAAGCCCTCTTGAGGAATCAAGGTACATGGCAGTACTTGTAACGGCATTTGAAAGATCAATTTTCCCTTTATTTTCAGCTTCGTATCCTGCTGTTCCTACCCAAGTTAATCCAGGATTCTTGTTACCGTCTGCCATCAGACCGATGATATTTTTAGAACTTGGCTTGGCTTCAACTGTTACTCCTGTCTGTATTATAGCTTCCCCATTTATAACGTGAGAAAGTATATTTCCCGTATCCAAGGCATTTCCAAGTGCTACTGTTAAATTTTTTGAAGTTATAGAGCTTCCTTCTGTTATTCTTGTTCTTTCTACAGAATGTCCATTTGTAACAAGCGTTCCTCCGTTATCATTAATAATTGCACCCTTTTGTCCAAAGATACCTACTCCATCTCCGCCAAACTCAATTTTTGCTCCAGACTCAAAGTTGGCAGTTGCTCCACCTGTAACTATTGCACCAACTCCATTTTTACCGTTAAGCTTTATATCAGCTCCACTTGCAATTGTTACTGTAGAAGCAGATTTTCCATCCGATCCGTTTCCAATGTAGATTCCCGTTCCAGCTGTAGTTCCATCTCCAATATTCATTGTTCCCGCATAAGTGATATTACTCTTATTTTCAGCAAACAGTCCAACTCCGTTTTTACCTGCTGTGATATTGGCAGTCATATTTTTAGCCTGCTGTCCATCTGCATATATTCCAATTGCATAAAAGTCATTCAATCCGTCATCGCTCAATACTGAATCTCCAACTTTTATTTCATCTGTATAAGCTGTGATATTGGCATTACCTTTCATTAAAAGCCCAATTATCCCTTTTCCTGTATTTCCATTGGCAGTATAGTCAAGTTTAGATGTGCTTGCATCCAGCATTCCTCCGTCAAGATAAACTCCAACTCCATATCCTTTTATCTTTCCGATGTTTCCTCCGTAGAGCTTTCCTGTATCTGTCGCTGTTGTTCCTTTTACATAATAGGCAACCTGATTTTGTGATTTTTCATTCAGATCAATTTCTCCTGTTGATGTATTAGCTTTAGCTTCATCCGAAAGATATACCGCAACAGATGAATCCGCATCATCATTCAGGTTTATTTTCCCTACTTTCTTTATATCAGATTTTGGAGTATAGATTCCTACTGTACTTTTTTGCTTCAAGTTGATTGTTCCTTCATTTTCCACAGTCGAATCTCCTAAATCTCCTTTATTCTTTGTAAACATTCCTGTAGAGCTTTCAGATTCTATATCAATCGTTCCTGCATTTAGCAGTTTGATAGCTTTTCCTGAAGCGCTTGACGAACCAAACATTCCAACAGAGTTCTTAGATGTAGGCTTTAATGCTATCGTTCCTTTATTTTTTGCCGTAGCATCATCTTTAGAGAATATTCCTGTTGATTTTTGTCCATGCAGCTCAATATCCTTTTCATTTGTAACGATTGTCCCGCTATCGACACCATACATTCCAATTACAGATTCCACCGAATCTAAAGGCCCTTGAATCAAGTTATTATTTACAATTTCAGCACTTTTTGTAGCAAGCATCCCTGTACCTTTTTTACCTTTTATAATGATATTTCCATCATTTACACCTTTTGTCCCTGATTCTGTAACATAGATTCCAGTTGACTTGCTGTCATTTCCTGAACTAGGAGCTTCAATTGCTATTGTACCATCAGATGTATTAGTCACTTCTGAGCCGTTTGTTCCATACATTCCTGTTGCTTCTTCATTAGTAATATTGATTTCATTCTTGTTGTTTGCTACAGACTTATCAGCCAGCATTCCAACGGATTTTTTAGACTTCAGGTCAATTGTTCCTTCATTTTCAGCAATCAGGTCCGTCTTTGAGGATTTTCCGTTTTTAGCATATATTCCGACTGATTCTTCCATATCGACTTCTATTTTATTCTTATTACTTATTGTCAGCTTTTTAGCGGCTGTGCTTTCAAGCTCCCCGTAGATACCTGCGCTTTTCTTTCCAGTTCCAGTTTTAAGTATGATTTCCCC
>NZ_CALHQO010000571.1:0-2161 GCF_938036635.1 uncultured Leptotrichia sp. | reverse complement strand
ATCTCAAAGACACAAAATTATAGATTTCGGGCATTTAATAAAAATTCTTAAGACATATTCAATACAATTTTTATAATATTTTTTTCATTAATATTCTATCCTTACTAATATTTTAATACATATTTGTCATGATTTTTTTATTTGTTACAATATATTCTTAACATTATTTTACAACAGACAAGAAAAATAATTTAAATAACAGGATAAACAAATTGATTTCCGAATATTTCAGTGTTATACTTGGATTATCTGATTATTACAAAAAATAAATTTGAAATATTATTTAGAGGTGATTATTTATGAAATTAGGTTATGAAATTTTAAACAATCCATTCCTTAACAAAGGTACAGCTTTTACAAAAAAAGAACGAGAAGAATATGGATTATTAGGACTTTTACCACCGTATATTCAGACTATAGATGAACAGGCAAAACAGGCTTATGGACAATTTCTGAAAAAAGACAAGTTAATTGAAAAAAGACATTTCTTAATGGAAATTTTTAATACAAACAGAACATTATTTTATTATTTATTTAGCAAACACGTAGTTGAATTTATGCCAATTGTTTATGATCCTGTAATTGCAGAAAGCATAGAAAATTACAGTGAATTATTTGTAAATCCTCAAAATGCGGCTTATTTGTCAGTAAAAGAGCCCGAAAACATAGAAACTATTTTAAGAAATGCTGCTGACAACAGAAAAATCCGTTTAATTGTTGTTACTGATGCAGAAGGAATCCTTGGAATTGGTGACTGGGGAACTAACGGAGTTGACATTTCAGTTGGAAAACTGATGGTTTACACTGCCGCCGCTGGAATTGATCCCGCTACTGTCCTGCCAGTTGTAATTGATGCTGGAACAAATAGAAAAGAACTGCTGGAAAACGACTTGTATCTAGGAAATAGATTTGAGAGAGTTCGAGGAGATGAATATTATAACTTTATAGACAAATTTGTAAAAACAGCTGAAAAACTTTTCCCAAATTTATATCTTCACTGGGAAGACTTTGGAAGATTAAATGCAGCAAATATTTTAAATAAATATAAAAATGAAATCGCAACTTTTAACGATGATATACAAGGAACTGGAATTATCACTTTAGCCGGAATCTTAGGAGCATTAAAAATTTCAGGTGAAAAGCTTACTGACCAGATTTATATGTGTTTTGGAGCAGGAACTGCGGGAGCTGGAATTGCCAGAAGAATTTTCAATGAAATGGTAGAGCAGGGGCTTTCTGAAGAAGAGGCAAAAAAACGGTTTTATCTAGTTGACAGACAAGGCTTATTATTTGAAGACACAGAAGGACTAACTCCAGAACAAACTCCTTTTGCAAGAAAACGAAGCGAATTTACAAATGCAAATGAATTAACTACTTTGGAAGCCGCTGTAAAATCCGTGAGACCAACTATACTTGTTGGAACTTCGACAGTGCCAAATACTTTCACAAAAGAAATAGTTCAAGAAATGGCAAAACACACTGCAAGACCAATAATTTTTCCACTTAGCAACCCAACAAAACTAGCAGAAGCCAGTGCAAAAGATCTTATTGAATGGACAAACGGAAAAGCTCTCGTTGCAACAGGTATCCCATCAGATCCAATAGAACTCAACGGAATTACGTACGAAATTGGACAAGCAAACAATGCTCTAATCTATCCTGGATTAGGACTTGGAATTATCGCAGCAAAATCAAAGATTGTAAACGACAAAATAATCTCAGCAGCCGCACATTCACTAGGTGGAATCATCGACACAACAAAACCTGGAGCTGCTGTACTTCCTCCAGTATCAAAACTGACAGAATTTTCTGAAACTGTGGCACTGTCAGTTGGACAAAGCGTACTAGATCAAAAATTAAATACAGAACCCATAAGCGATTTAAAAGAAGCAATAAAAAATGCAAAATGGATTCCTGAATACAAGGATTTTTAATTAATTTTTCCAATTTTTAAGAGTAAAATAAATTCTAAAAACTTAGATACTTACTGCTTATTTGATAAATGAAAAATACATGGATAGAGTGGATAGGGTTGTAACGAGTTAAAAAATACAGTAAAAAAGATATTTATTGTTATTAACTACTAAAACAGTAGATTTAAACTTATTATAAACTTTTTTTGCAAAGGCTTACTCCCCTTTCTACTAAATAAAGAAATAAT
>NZ_CALHQO010000570.1:0-1012 GCF_938036635.1 uncultured Leptotrichia sp. | reverse complement strand
CCTACCTTTCTTTTCATACTTATATTGTTCATCATAAAAACATCTTCTGAAAATTCCATAAAATATATACCAAATTCTTTTCCATCATCTATTTTTTTTTTACCCTTAACCATCTTTCATAAAAATCCGCTTTTATTTTCTGTATTATAAATTTTTCCATTTTTATGCTCCTATCTTTCAATTTATTTTGCTGGAACTTTAAAAGGCATCATAGATTGTATTTTTCCATCATACATTATTACTTTTACATCTTTTTTGAGTTCTTAATAACTTTAAAATCGTCTATTTTTAATTCTCCTTCTACATAAATCATATCACCTTTATTATAGCTTACCCTACTTTCAAAATCTATTAATATTTTTCTGTCAGAAATATCTGATTTTACATATATAGAATATTCATCTATTACTCTATATACTTCTACTATCGCTTCAATATAAGATGAATTTTTTATAGGTTGTTCATATGATATTTTATTAGATTTATTAACCAATGATTTAAAATGAAAAGAACGTGAGCTTTGTCCATTTTTTTTATCGTTTATTTTTATGCTTTCACATACAAAAACAATTAACAATCTTCCTTCTAATATATCTCCTTTTTTTATATCTTTCATATTTTCAAAGGTTTCTACATAATCTTCCATATCTGATAAAAAATACATCTTTAATTTTTTATTATCTGATGTATCTTTTACTAATACAAATCTTTCAATTCCGTCGACTTTAAGAATTTTTTCTACTAAATATTTTTTCATAAAATTCCTCTTTAAAATTTTTTTTATTTTTTTTGAAGCATATTTTCTATTCTTAGTTATTTCAAAAAATATTTTTTACTACTTGGCATCATTGTTTGGATTTTTTTATCTTTAACTATAACTCCCTCTTTAGCTTTATTAGCTCCATCAATGTAATAATATGTTTTTTCATTTACTTCTCTTACATTCCCATTTTTCTGAGCTTCTTTTATTACTCTTTCTGCCTGTTCAGTAAAGTTCTTAAATCCTTCCGGT
>NZ_CALHQO010000569.1:0-1214 GCF_938036635.1 uncultured Leptotrichia sp. | reverse complement strand
TTTCCCATGACTTCCAACATATCTCCAGCTTGACTTCTCGAAGTTAATTGTTTTTTTATTTTTTCTGCCTTCAATCGTAAATCCTGTTTTGCATATTCGTCAAACTCAATATCATAGCCTATTTTCTTGACAAATTGGTCAGCAAGGTATTCTATCAATACTTCATCCCAGTTTTTTCCACCTAAATCGTGATCTCCGTCTGAACAGATAACCTGAATCTTATCAGAACTGATACGCATAATCGTAACGTCAAAAGTCCCGCCTCCTAAATCATAAACCAGAATTGTCTTTTCATTCTGTTCCTTTGCACATCCATAGTATAGTGCCGCCGCTGTCGGCTCGCTTATGATTTCCAGTACGTTAAGTCCTGCGATTTTACCTGCATTTTTAGTTGCTGTACGTTCTGCTGTTCCAAAGTAAGCTGGACAAGTTATTACAACATCCTTAACTTCCACACCAAGCTGTTCCGAAGCATCTTGTGTCAATTTTCTTAAAATAAATGCCGATATTTCTTCAGGAGTCTTGTCTTCCCCATTATAATTAATTGCAAAATCTGTCTTTCCCATAAGCGTTTTTACAAGCATTACTGTATTTTCGGGATTCAAAACTGCTTCAGATTTTGCATCTGATCCTACAATCACATTATCTCCGTCAAATTCAACTACAGACGGCGTTATATTATCTCCATCATTATTTTTAATTACTTCAGCCCTTGCTGTATCATCTACACGGGCTATACAGGAATAAGTTGTTCCCAAATCAATTCCAAAAACGTATTTTGACATTTTCAATTCTCCCTTCATTTCATCCTTTTTTATTTTTTTCTATAAATATAAAAATTACAGCAATTTAACTTAAATGTCAATTTTTTTCATAGCCTAAAACTAAGAATACTTTAAATAATTGCCTTAATTATAACATATTCACTATTAAATTTCATTAATTTTTTTCTCAAACATCAAAAATTCCTGCTCCATTTGCCTTTTTTATTTTAATTTTATCGACAAAGTTTAAAAAAAATGTTATTATGATCCAAGGTATGCCTATTTTTCCCTATTGGAAAATTGATAATAACTACCGTAAAATCTTTAACATGGAGGAAATTAATGAAAAAATTATTACTCATTTTAGCAATGATGCTATTTGTATTCAGCTGTGGAACTCCACAACCGCAAAAAGACCTTGAAAGTGCATTAAAGGCTCTTCAAAGTGGA
>NZ_CALHQO010000568.1:0-1127 GCF_938036635.1 uncultured Leptotrichia sp. | reverse complement strand
AATTTTAAAAAAGTGCTAAAATATAAAAGTAAATATTAAAATACTGAAAATATGGAGGTAAAATTAGATGGCAAAGGCAGAATTTATGAAATTTGCATATTTCGATAAAGAAATAGTGGAATTTGAAAAAGCGACAGTTAGTATCGCTACACATAGTTTACAATATGGGACAACTTGTTTTGGTGGTATCAGAGGATATTACAGAAATGGGAAAGTAGCGATTTTTAGACTGAAAGATCACTATATTAGATTAATGAATGCATCAAAAATGTTAGGATTTGAATATTTTATAACTTGGGATGAATTTAAAGATATTGTTACGGAATTAGTTAAGAAAAATGATGTAAAAGAAGACTTTTACATGAGACCATTTGTTTTTTGTAAAGAGCCTAGATTGTCACCTAAAAAGGCAGGATTAGATTTTGATTTAGCAATTTACATGTTGCCACTTGCAGATTATGTAAGTACAGAAGGTGGACTAAACTTAATGAGTTCAACTTATAGAAAATACAATGATTCGGCAATTCCTACGAAAGCAAAGGCAGGAGGTTCATATATTAACTCGTTTCTTGCAACAAGTGATGCACAAAGAAATGGTTACGACGATGCATTAATGTTTGATGATGCTGGAAATGTGGTAGAAGTGTCAGTTGCGAATATAATACTGGTTTACAGAGGACAAATAATAATCCCTGATACTGGAAACGCAGCTCTTGAAGGAATTACAGTAAGATCAGCATTGGAATTATTGGAACACAATGGATATAAAATAAATCGTGGAAAAATTGACAGATCAATGGTATTTACAGCAGACGAACTGCTAGTAACAGGAACAGCAATGAAAATTACTTATGCAGAATCATTGGACAAACGTCCTATTGGGCAGTTAGACTTTAATGCAAAACCACAAGCAGGTAAATTTCATAAATTGTTAAAATCAGAATATGAAAAAGTAATCAACGGAGAACACGAATTGTCTTCTGAATGGTTATTTATTGTAGAATAAAGATAAGTACACTGGAAGTGTTTTAAAAGAGCATGAAGGTGTACTTTTTATATTGTTAAAATAATTTTTTTTATAATTTTAAAAAAACACCAAAAAAAAAAAAAAAAAAAAAAAAAAAAAA
>NZ_CALHQO010000567.1:0-3171 GCF_938036635.1 uncultured Leptotrichia sp. | reverse complement strand
AAATTTCTTTTAATTTTTTTGTTACATTTTCATTAAATAATGGTTTAGTAAACGAATTTACTGAACACACCAAAGAAAACAGACTTATAAATAGTATCTTCTTAACTCTCACTAAACCAAAACCCCTTTAGTCGATGGAATCTCATCTCTATACTTTTCATCAATACTCACAGCTTCTGCCAAATTTCTAGCAACACCTTTAAAAATTGACTCAATTATATGATGTGAATTTATCCCAGCCATATTCTTTATATGCAACGTAGTATTCAAATGCCGTGTAAAGCCAATGAAAAATTCTTCCACTAATTCTGTATCCAAAAGTCCCAACTTTTTCAGTCGGAATACTCACATCAAAATTCAAAAAATATATCCCACATTGAAAAATATCATAAAAATAAATGCCAAAATTTCATCCAATCCATTTCCAATAAACACTTGTTTATGTGTAACTTTATCGCTTATTTTATTAGAAAAATATTCAGCAATAACTTTTCCAAGCTCCATTACATCTGGATCTGGATACAATTTCAAATCTTCCAAATTCATAGATTTTATTTTTTCTATAACTTTTGATGATGGCGGATAAGGATTTTCATTTGTATTAAGTTTAATATATTTTTTATCTTTTGACTGTTCTCCGGCGTGTAAGGCTCTATTTCCTTTATTTTATCATTCCAAAATTTACTCATTTAAAATACCTCTTTTATTTTTTTATTTGTTGTTATTTATTAAAATCTGTGTTATTAGAACTATTTTCTATATATTTTATGGTTTCATCTACAAAAGTATTAAAATCAAATTCTAATTTCCATTTCCCATTAACTTTTTTTGTTTCAATTTCTAAGGTTTCTTCATTATAATCAGTATTTTTCATTTCTTCTTTAACTCTACTTTCAAGATATTCATAAAATTTATCAAGTTTTGCTTTGTTAATCTTTTCTATATGTTCAAATTCTTTATCTGAAATGCCAGTTTTTTGTTGAATTTCATCAAGAATCTCATTAGTATCAAAATCATCCAGATTTTTAGACTTAATTAATATTTTAACCTTTGCGTTACTTTTTTCTGAAAATAAAATTTCGTTTACACTAATCTCAGTGTTATTAAGTTCATTTATCAAATTCCTACCTATAATTGAAGTTATTTTTTCTGAAAATTCTCTAAAAATTTTTCTTTGCTTTTTGGGAATCTCATTTATAGAATTATTAATTTCGTTATTTACAGTTTCATTATAAAGTTCTGCTGTTTTTTCAAATATAGCTTTTTTACCTTCTGTATTATATCTTTCAATAATTTCTTTATTTATAAGATTCTCAATTTCTTTGCTATCCCTATCAACTTCACTTTGTGAAATTTTAACTCCACTTTTCACATAAACCTCATAATTACTTTGTGCCATTCCCAATGTTCCCAAAATAAACAATCCTAGTAGTATTTTTTTCATTTATCCTCCGATATTTTATTATTATTTTTTTATTTTAATTTATTTATTTTGTACTGTATTTTGCAAAAAATCTAAAATATTTATATGCCTAATTCCATCTTCGCTCAAATCTATTTCATCCATCGAAATTATATATTTCTGAAAATTATCCTTAACTTTTTTTAACGGCGTTATCTCTCTCTTGAATGTATTTTCATCAAGTATCGTTGCTGACACTTGATAATATTCTCTTTCATTATTTCGTTCTGCTATAAAATCTATTTCCAAATCTCCAATTTTACCAATATACACAGTATAGCCTCGCCTAATCAATTCCAAATAAACTATATTTTCCAAAATATGCCCAATATCGCTATGTTTTTTATTTATAAGCAATTTTCTTAGCCCTATGTCAACTATGTAATATTTCTCCAGCGATTTTAAATGCTGCTTTCCTTTTATGTCATAACGTCCGGCTTTGTACAATATAAACGACGATTTCAAGGCTTCTATATAATTTTCAACGGTAGAAGATGTCGTTTTTCTTCCATAAGAAACAAGTGTATCAGCTATTTTTTTAGGCGAAACAATATTCCCAATGTTTTCAAATAGAAATTTTACTACAGATTCAAGCAAAGTAATGTCCTGTACTTTATTTCTTGCAACTATATCTTTTAGCAAAACTGTATTATATATTCCCATTAAATAGTCTTTTCTTATATCATCATCATTTATTTGTGTCGCATAAGGAAATCCGCCATTTTCAAAATATTTATTCCAAGCCTGTCTCATATCCTGTGTTTCATCCAATTTAAGATATTCAGAAAAAGACAAGGGCAATATGGATATTTCAATATATCTGCCTGAAAGCAGTGTTGCTAATTCGCCAGATAACATCATCGCATTGGAGCCTGTTATATAAATATCTGTGTTATCCTTTATAAACAAAGAATCCACTGCCCTTTGAAAATTCTCAACTTCCTGAATTTCATCAATAAATATATAATTTTTTTTATTAGGCACAAGTCTTTCATTTATATATTGATACAATAATTTATAATCTTTTAAATCTTCAAACTTTAAATCCTCAAAATTTATGGAAATTATCTGTTCTTCCAAGACACCAGATTCTATTAAAAAATTTCTAAATTGAGATAGCAATGTAGATTTTCCGCATCGTCTAACTCCGATAATAACTTTTATTATCTGCATATCTTTTATTTTTTTCAATTTTTCCAAGTATTCAGTTCTTTTAACCATAAAATCACCTCATACAAAGTATACCAAAAAAAAGAAAAATAATCAATTTTTTTGCTTTCTATTCAAAAAACTTTTCATATTTTGTATTTTTTTGTTCTTGAATAGAAAAATTTTTAAATTTAAAAATGTCATTTCTTTAAAACCCACATACTCACAGAAAGTACTTCACAAACCTTCTCAATTTTAGAAAATCCAGTCTCTTTTAATAATTTTTCGACATAATCAGCAGATAAAACATTCATTACTTCAGATTGACTATCAAATGTTTTCTCAACTTGTTCCTTCCTTGCTCCTCTTGCCGATGCAAATTCTTTCCAATAATTCAGTTGTCTATTTGAAAAAATACTTATTATAGATATTCCATCTTTATCAAGACTCTTATAAATTTTTTCCAAAAATTTTTTGGGATTATCAACAAATTGCAAAACTAAAAGACACAAACATAGCTGAAAATTTTTATTATTTATATAATTTTCAAATTTATCACA
>NZ_CALHQO010000566.1:0-6626 GCF_938036635.1 uncultured Leptotrichia sp. | reverse complement strand
AGAGATGAAGGAGAGGGCTGCGGCACTTATCGGACATGAGGCAAATAATCTTGTAGTTTCTACATTTCACTCGTTTTCAGTAAGATTGCTTAAAACTTATTCTGAAAGAATTGGATATGGGCGAAATTTTAATATTTATGATGTGGATGATCAGAAGTCAATTATTACAAAGATAAAAAAGGATATGGGAATTAAGGATAATGACAATGTTCAGTCAGGAAAACTTGCAAACAGAATCAGTAAATTGAAGGAACAGGGGATAGGAATTAAGGAGCTTGAACGTGAAATCGATATGAGAATTCCTGCAAACAGGCTTTTTGGCGAGATTTATCAGAAGTATGATGAAGTTTTGAAGGCAAATAATGCGATGGATTTTTCGGATTTGCTTTTGAATGCGAGAAAATTGCTGGATGATGCTTTTGTGCTGGAAAGAATACAGGAAAGGTATCAGTATATTGTAGTGGATGAGTATCAGGATACTAACGATATTCAGTACGAAATGATTAATTTGATTGCAGCAAAATATCGAAACATCTGTGTCGTAGGAGATGAGGATCAGAGTATTTATGCGTTTCGTGGTGCAAATATTAATAACATTCTGAATTTTGAGAGAGATTACAAGGAAGCATTTACGGTAAAATTGGAAAGAAATTATCGTTCTACAAAGAAAATACTGGATACAGCAAATGAGCTTATTAAAAATAATAAAAGTTCAAAAGGGAAAACACTTTGGACAGATGGCTCAGATGGCGAAAAAATCAAGATTTATAATGCAATGACTGTTTATGATGAAGCAGATTTCATTGTGACAGAGATGAAGAAAAAGAAAAGAGACGGTGCCGATTACAAGGATATGACGATTTTGTACAGGACAAATGCACAGTCAAGGGTTCTGGAGGAAAAACTGCTGTCTGCAAATATTCCATATAAAATTTATGGCGGGATGCAGTTCTTTCAACGTAAGGAAATAAAGGATATTTTGGCATATTTGAGTCTTTTAAATAATAAAAATGATAATCACAATTTTTATCGTATAATTAATGTTCCCAAACGTTCTGTTGGAGAAAAGACACTGGAAAAAATACAGGAAGTTGCAAATGAAAAAAATATTTCGATGCTTGAAGCGCTTCACTACATTGATGAAATTCCTGTAAGAGCAGCTACAAAATTGGCATTAAAGGAATTTTACAATTTAATGCAAGGCATTTACTCAAGCCTTGAAGAAATGTCAATTAAGGAAATATTTGATGAAATTCTTATAAGAACACGTTATATTGACTCAATTGAAGACAACAAGGAAGACAGAGTTAGAAATATTGAGGAATTGTTAAACAGTATTACTGAAATTGAAAAGCAAAATCCAAGCATGTCCTTGAATGAATATCTTGATATGATTTCGTTAAGTTCAGCGACTGATGAAATGGAAGATGATGAAAATTATGTAAAACTTATGACAATTCACAGCTCGAAAGGACTGGAATTTGATTATGTCTTTCTTGCGGGAATGGAAGACGGGCTGTTCCCATCAATTTCTTTTGATGCTCCTGAAGAAGAGCTGGAAGAAGAACGTAGACTTTGTTATGTGGCGATAACCCGTGCTAAAAAAGAACTGTTTATTTCCTATTCTTCGTCAAGAAAAATTTGGGGAAAAGATGATAATTTACGTCGTCCATCAAGATTTATCTACGAAATGAAGCAAGACAATCTGGAATATGTGGGCGGAAAATACGCAAGCCTAAAAGGGCAATCTTCAGCTCCAAGAAGTTTTACACCGAAAATAGAAAATTTTAATCCATTTTCTAAGGACAAACTAGGAACATTTGGTAAAAAATCAGGCTCTCAAACAACTTCAAATGTAAATTCTAAATATAAAGTTGGAGATGTGGTTAATCATAAGAAATTTGGACGTGGAAAAATAAAAAAAGTGGATACAAAAAGCATGATTGTGGAATTTATGGTTGGAGAAAAGAAAATAGCGTTGGTGCTGGCAGATAAAATTTTGGAAAAATAAAAAAATCTTATTACAGTAAAAATCTTTTTGTTTAATTCAAAGAGGTTTTACTGTATTATTTGTATGTTTTCAAAGAAAAAAGAGTTATAATTGAATATACAAATAAAAAAATGTAGGGAAGGAGAGTATGATTTTTACGTAACTTGCAATTATCATACAAAATAAAAATGAAAAATTTAATACTATCGACAGATTCTTATAAAATTACTCATCCATTTCAATATCCAGAAAATATGACGTATATGCACGATTATATCGAAAGTCGTGGTGGCTTGTACGGATATGTAAAATTTTTTGGACTCCAATATTACTTAATGGAATATTTAACAAAAAAAATTACAAATGAAATGATAGATGAAGCTAAGGAAATTTGCGAATTGCATGGATTGCCATTTTTTGAAGAGGGATGGAGATACATTGTAGAGAAGTTGGACGGGAAATTGCCACTTAGAATTAGGGCTGTACCAGAAGGTACTGTTGTAAAAAATCACAATGTACTGGTTACAGTGGAATCAACTGATAAAAATGTACCTTGGATTGTAGGCTGGGTGGAAACATTGCTGTTAAAAGTATGGTATCCAATTACAGTTGCGACATTTTCATACAAGGCAAAACAGATTATAAAATACTTTTTAGATGAAACAAGTGATAATGTGGAGTCAGAACTGAAGTTTAAATTGCATGATTTTGGTTATCGTGGTGTTTCCAGCGAGGAAAGTGCGGGTATTGGCGGAATGGCTCATCTTACAAATTTTTATGGAACAGATACCTTAAATGCACTTGTCTTTGCCCGTAAATATTATAATGAAAAAATAGCCGCTTACAGTGTGCCTGCTTCTGAACATAGCACAATGACTTCATGGACTCAAAAATATGAAAAAGAAGCATACGAAAATATGCTTGATAAATTTCCAAAAGGAATTGTTTCAATTGTTCTTGACAGCTATAATTTTTTTAATGCGGTAGAAAATATTATCGGAAAAGATTTACGTGAAAAAATATTGGCAAGAGATGGAATGGTTACAATACGTCCAGATAGTGGAGACGCAATTACAAATATTCTGTTTGCGCTTGAAAGTTTGGAAAAGAATTTTGGCTATACGATAAACTCCAAAGGATATAAAGTAATTAACAAAGTCCGTATTTTACAAGGTGATGGAATTAATGAAGATACAATCTGGGATATTTATAAATCTTTAAAGGATAACAAATATTCTGCCGAAAATGTTACTTTAGGCTGTGGAGGATCACTTTTGCAAGGAAATGAAAAATCTAGCATTAACAGGGATACTCATAAATTTGCCATGAAATGCAGCTGTATAAAAATCGGAAATGAAGTTAGAGATGTTTACAAAAATCCTGTTACAGATAAAGGAAAAGTCAGTAAAAAAGGAAGGCTTGACTTGATAAAAAATAAAAATGGAGAATTTGAAACAGTAAATATTTCAGATTTACCTGAAAATCAATATCATGAAGATTCCGTAATGGAATGTGTTTTTGAAAATGGAAAAATTTTAAAAACATATACTTTTGAAGAAGTAAGAAAAAATGAAAGTTTATTGTATAATCCGAGTTTAATTAGAGAAGTATCAAAATAGAAACGATAAAATTAGATAAAAATAGTTTAAATTAAAACTGTAAAAATCATACAATTTGAATTTTTACAAACAACAGATAAAATTACGAAAGAAGGAAACAAATGAAAAAAATATTATTATTAGGAGCAGCTGCAGTAGTTCTATCTGCCTGCGGAAATAAACCAAAAACAGAAAATGAAACAGGACAGGCAGGACAAAATGCCGAATATGCACAATATTTAGACACTTTGAAAGCTGATAATAATTTAAAAATCACAATGGGAAAAGTTCCAATAACAATAGTTGGAAAAGAATTAAAAATTGGCGATAAAATAAAGGAAGTGCCTCTAGTAGTGAATACAAAACTGGAAGAAAAAAATATTTTTGAAGATAAAAATATAAAAGTAGTTTATACAGCGCCATCGCTTGATACAAAAGTTTGTTCATTGCAGACAAAACAGTTAAATGAAGCAGCAAAAACTCATACAAATGTGAAATTTTACTCTGTAACAGTTGATACTCCATTTGCACAGGAAAGATTCTGTACTGCCAATGAAATTAATGGATTAAAAGCAGTTTCTGACTTTAAATATCATCAATTTGGTATTCAAAATGGATTTTTCATAAAGGAAAAAGGTCTTTTAACAAGGGCACTTATGATTCTTGATGAAAATAATACTGTAAAATATATTGAATATGTTTCTGAAGAAGGAAAAGAAGCTGATGTTGAAAAAGCATTGAAATTCTTGGAAAATAACCTGATGAAAAAGTAAGTTTCTGTATTTATCAATTTAATTATTAATTGTGACATTTTACAGATTGAAGGAGTTAAACTATTTCCTATTGTATAATATTTAAGAAATATATTCATAAAAAATGAGAAGTTATGGAACTTCATAAATCATCTACGAACTATAGTGAAACTTGTACAAAACCGACCTAAAAATACGGTATAATAATTTTATGGCATATGAAAAAGATTATAGGAAAAAAATTTTAAATTTTTATTACGAAAATGGAAAAACAAAAATATTATTTCAGTTCAACATAAGTTCCAGCACATTGTACGGATGGATAAAACTTAAGAATGAAACAGGAAATCTTTCATCAAGAACACGGAAAAGAAAATTTAAGGTGCTTGACCTTGAAAAACTTGATGAATATATGAAAAATCCAGAGAATGCAGATAAATACATCCATGAAATAGCAAAAGATTTTGGCTGTGAAAAGGAGACAGTGAGAGTGGCACTGAAAAAATTAGGATACACAAGAAAAAAACAGACAAAATACAAGGAGCAGGACGGGAAAAAAGTAAATAGATATTTAAAAAAATTATTAGAAGCAGTTTCAGGCAGAGAAATAATCTATATTGATGAAACAGGCTTTAACGAATATTACTACCGTGAATATGGCTGGAGTAAAAGGGAAATATGTATTGAAGGGAAGAAGAGGATTAAGATATTCAGGGATAAATCTGGTTGCCGGAAAAATAGGGAATGCACTGATAGGAAGTATGATATACAGGGAAACAATGGAAAGTGAATTTTTTGAAGAGTGGTTCAGGGAAATACTTCTAAGAGATATTGAAAAATTAGGGAAGAGAGTTCTAATAGTTATGGATAATGCCAGATTTCACAGAAAGAATATATTAGAAAAGATAATAAAGGGGACGGTGCATTGTCTATTGTTTCTTCCGCTGTATTCACCGAATTTAAATCCAATAGAAAAATTATGGGCTAATATGAAGAAGAAATTAAAAGACATAGCCCATAATTTTAATACACTAGAAGAAGCAGTTACTTCTGTTTTATTTAATAAATTAGTTCAGTTTTAAATAGGTTTTACTATAAAACACAAGTTAAGTGACATTGTTGTGATTACTCTTTTTGCTATGCTTGCGAATGTTGAATACTGGGAAGAGATTGAAGAATTTGCAAAGATGTATTTCAAGGCATTAAAAAGATATCTGGAACTACCGAACGGCATGCCTTCGCATGATACGATTCAAAGAGTTATGGCTACAATAGAGCCTGAAGTTACAGAAGTTCTTTTGACAAAATGGATGGAGTTAAAAATTTCCGGGGAATATAAAAAAAATAAGGAAAATATTGAATATTGATGGGAAATTTTTAAACGGAATGAAGAATAAAAACAACAGCCCATTAGACATAGTATCTGCGTATTCCAAAGAAGATGGAATCTGCTATTCACAAGTGGCGGTTGAAGGAAAAGGGAATGAAATAGAAGCGATATTACGTCTGCTTGATAAAATCTCAGTAAAGGAATGTATAGTTACAATAGATGCGATAGGAACCCAGAAAGAAATCATAAAAAAGATAGGAAAGAAGAAGAGCTATTTCTGTCTCCAGGTAAAAGGGAACCAGAAGACTTTAAAAGAAGATATAGAAGATTACTTTGCTGACAAGGGATTCAGAGAAAAATTAAAGGAGGAAGGAATGTACAGCAGGAAAACAGAAAAGCAAAGGGGACGGCTGGAAACGAGGGAATATTACTATACTGAAGAAACAGAATGGCTTATTAAAAGAAATAAGGAATGGAAGGAAGTAAAAGGGATAGGTGCATCAATTTTAACAACAGAAGAAAATGGAAAAAAGCAGGAACAGAAAAGGTATTACATAACGAATATAGCAGGGGGAGTGGAAGAATTTGTAAGAGCGGTAAGAGGACATTGGGCAATAGAAAGTTATCATTGGATACTGGATGTGACATTCAGAGAAGATGCAAGTAGGACATTGAACAAAAATGTGGCAAGAAACTTAAATATTCTAAGGAAATTAGCAATCTCAATACTAGAATAGCTGCCGTTCAGAAAGATGGGCGAGAATTAATCGGGAAGATGCTGAAAGAGGAGTAAGCTGTTATAGAAGATATGATGGTACCATGTATTGTAAAGATAGGGACGGAAATAGAGTTTACTAACAAATTATTTTTTGTTGATTGGAGTTGATGAGTTTGAAAAAGTTAATTTTGATTACTATTTTGGGAATGGCTATAGTTAGTTGTGAATTGCTTAATCC
>NZ_CALHQO010000565.1:0-1460 GCF_938036635.1 uncultured Leptotrichia sp. | reverse complement strand
AACAATGGGAGCACTTCAAAAAGGAAATTTTTCTGTATTAAAAGTTGATAAACAAACTGAAGATGCATTCAAGGCATTTGAGGGAGCATATAAAAAGATGTCCTATAAAATTAACAAGACGACAGAGAAAAATAAAGATAAAATCCTTTTAAATGTTACTATGAAGTATCCTGATTTATCAGCAACAGCAGAAATGTTTAAAGACAGAATATCAAAAGAAGTTCAATCATTGAGTGGAAAATCAGATGAAGAATTTAATAAGCAAAGCATGGCAATTTTAAAGGAAGTGGTAAATGAGAAATTAAATGATTCTAATTTAAAATATTTTGAGGAAACATTTGATATTACATATGTAAAACAGGGGGATAGCTGGGAAATAGAGGAAAATAATCCGCAATTTATTAAAGCGGTATCCTTTAATTTTCCAATATAGTTTATTCAAAATCAGATTTTTTATAAAGAACTTTAAATTATAACAGTAAAAAAATCTGTAAAAATATTTGATTTTTCAATTTTTTTGTAGTATAATATTTGCTTTAAAATACAAATAAATTTTTATAGGAGAAAATATTATGGACAACAATAAATTTGGTGAAAATGCAAAAGAGCAGCTGGAAAGAGAAATAGAAGAATTAAAACGTCAGAAAGAAATTCAGGATTTACAAAGACAGAAAGAAGAGCTGGAAAAAATAGTTTATGGTAGTGTTGCGGGAAGCAGTACTAAAAATATAAATAAAGTAGAAAAGCCAATTAGAAATATAAATAATCCAGAAATAAATAAACAAGAAGACGAAGAAGAGGAAGCTGAAGAAAAATACGTTTCAAACAAAATGACAACAATTCTAGCTGCTGCAGTTGCAATATTTATTGTTTTAGTTGGATCTGGGATTTTTTATCTGAGAAGTCAGAATAAGAAGAAAAAAGAAAATCTGAAAAAAGAAATGGCAGCAGTATCACAAAATCAAAATATACCAACTGTAACAAACGCTCAAACTCCTGAAACTGTGCAACAGAAGGAACAAAAAAAGGTAGAGCAGCCAAAAGTTGAAGAAAAAAAAGAGATGCCTAAGGAAAGTAATGAGAAATTAATTGTAAAAAGTCCAGTAGGTGTAAAAAAAGGAAGTTATTGTGTAAATCCGAGTCCCAGTGAATCGGCATTCGATACTGATACTGTAGAAGATTCGTATGCACAGCATGGATATATGGCAGATATTTCATTTCAGGACTGTGTAATTAATAATGGAAGTTCTTTAAGACATACAGGACCTGTAACAGTAACTGTAAATCTTGCTGAAGAAAAAAATTATGACGCTGTTATGAATAGAAGCAAATGGTATTTGGAAAATGGCCAAATTAGAAGAGTAAATGGAAGTGACAGCACATCTTTATATTTTAATGGATGGCTAATGTATAAGCAAAGTAATTAATCAAAAATATAATTATAAATCAAGGGTAGAAGT
>NZ_CALHQO010000564.1:0-6332 GCF_938036635.1 uncultured Leptotrichia sp. | reverse complement strand
TTATATTATTTAAATTTTTATGTTAAATTTATTCCAAAAAATATCTAAAATTAAATATAATTTTCCAACTTGTTTTTCAAAAATAATATGCTATAATTAACGTAGTTATACTTTAATCAAAAATAGAAAGCGAGAATTTTTATGAAAAATAAATTACTTATAGTTATTTTAACTTTTACTATATCTTCGTTCTTATTTAGTTACCCTGTTTTTCGCAGCGATAAAGTCAGTCTTAGTGAAAGTGAATTGCAAAAAAATAATGCTCAGATTGAAAATCTGCTAAGTCCGAAAAATTTATTTCAAGTTACAGATGAAGAAGTTACGGCGTTTTTAGGATTTTCTTCTCCAAATGAAGTTAAAGTGATGAAAATTTTAATGGAAGAACAGTTTAAAGACGCTTCTTTTATAATTACGAAAATTGAATATCGTTCTAATACAGTTGCAGCCGTTTCTTATGAATCGAATGTAAAAAATCTTTCTGAAAAAGATTATAATGCTATTATTAAAACTATTGGGTTTAAATTTAAACAAAAATATGGATTTAATATAAGTGAAATTTCAAAAAAATCTTCATCAAAAATTCAGGAACAATTGTACTTAAAAGATGTTTTTTCTATTACAGCAGATGTAGCTCATACTGAAATTACAAAAATTAAAACATATAAGAAAAACTCAGGTTTTGTAATGTTAAGCAAGACTAAGAATGGATGGGATATTTCAAATCAAGGTGTAGGAATGTCATTTGGTAAAGTGTATAAAATTAAATAATATAAAAAATTTGTGTAATTCTCTGATTATTCTTGATAAATAAATATCTTTTCAGAGTTTTACACAAATTTAAATTATTATTTTTATTTATTATTTCTTCGCAGTAATCACATAAATTGGATTTTCTGCCATCATCATATTAAAATCCTTAACTTTTCTATTTTTACTTACGATAATCTGACAAATATCCACATCTTTAAAATTGTATTTTTTCAGTTCCTCAACAGCCGTAGATATATTTTCCAGTACGATAAAATTTAATACTAAAATTCCATCTTCAACAAGATTATCATAAGAATATTTTATAATTTCCACCAGATTTCCAGCCGAACCTCCAATAAAAATTTTATTAAACTTTGTATTTAAGTCTTTTAGTCCATCTGGCGCCATTCCTTTTATTATATTAAGATTTTCTAATCCAAATTTTTCTTTATTTTTATGAATCAGCTCAACTGCCTCGTCATTTCGCTCAATTACAAAAACTTTTCCGTTTCGTGCAAATCTTGCCATTTCCATACTCACAGAACCAGTTCCGCCACCAATGTCAAGACAAATATCATCATCTTTCATCTCCATTTTCCCAAGACTTACAAAACGAATCTCCTCTTTTGTCATAGGAACTTTTCCTCTTAAAAATTCTTCATCTTTTATATGATACATTTTATTACTCCTTATTTTAAATTATAGTTTAAAAAGAAAGCCAAGAGTAAATCCTAACTTTCTATTTTTTATTTGTTGTATAGTAAAACTGCTTTAAAGCCGAACTTAAAAGTTATGACTATTTTACTCAAACCCTAAATTTATATAATTTTCAATAGTTCGGTTTTAAATGGGTTCGAGTATATTTTTAAATTAATTTTTTAATGCCTGAATTGGGGGAGCCACTTTTCCACCACGATTAATTAGCACAGAACAGTCTAAATTATTTATGTTTATAATATCTGCTTCTCCTAGAAGTCCTCCAAACACTACTCTATCTCCAGCTTTTTTTCCAGGAACTGGGATTATTCTAACTGCAGTAGTTTTACTGTTTACCATTCCAATTGCCATTTCATCTGCTATTATTCCAGAGATTACAGCTTCTGAGGTATCACCTGGAATAGCTATCATATCAAGTCCAACAGAACATACACAAGTCATCGCTTCCAGTTTTTCAAGCGTCAAATATCCTTTGCTTGTAGCTTCTATCATTCCCTGATCTTCACTTACTGGGATAAATGCCCCTGTTAAGCCTCCAACACGAGTTGCAGCCATTGCTCCGCCTTTTTTTACAGCATCATTCAATATTGCAAGTGCAAGTGTTGTTCCATAAGCTCCGACTGCCTCCAGTCCAAATTCTTCCAGTACATTTCCAACACTATCGCCTACTGCTGGAGTTGGTGCAAGTGACAAGTCAATTATTCCAAATTCAACCCCAAGTCTTTCAGCAACTTCTTTTCCGATTAATTCTCCCATTCTTGTGATTTTAAAACTTACTTTTTTTATTGCTTCTGTTATTTCATCAATTTTTGCTGTTTTTGAAATGTTAGCAAGTGTGTGTCTTACAACCCCTGGCCCACTAATTCCAACGTTTAGCACAACATCTGGATTTTCTACCCCATGAAATGCACCCGCCATAAACGGATTATCAGGAACAGCATTTGTGAATACGACAAATTTTGCGGCTGCCAGTCCGTCTTTATTTTTGGAAAGTTCAGCCAGTTCCTTTACAGTTTTTCCCATCATTTTTACAGCATCCAAGTTGATTCCTGACTTTGTAGAGCCTACATTTACAGAGGAGCAAACTCTGTCTGTTTCAGAAAGCGCTTTCGGAATACTGTTTATCAGTTTAATATCGCCTTGTGTAAAACCTTTGTCCACAAGTGCTGAAAATCCTCCAATGAAGTCAATTCCTATTGTTTTTGCCGCTCTATCCAGTGCTTTTGCAAAAATTGTGTAATCTTCGGCGTTAGTTGCATTTCCAATTATTGAAATTGGAGTAACCGAAACTCTTTTATTAATAATTGGCATATTGTATTTACTTGCCACTTCATCAGCAATTTTTACCAAATCTTTTCCATTTTCTGTAATTTTGTTATAAATATTTTCTGCTGTTTTTTCGGCATCTGCATCAATGCAGTCAAGCAGGCTTATTCCCATTGTGACAGTTCTTACGTCAAGGTGCTGCATTTCTACCATATCTATCGTTTCCAGTATCTCATCAGGTAATAAATTCATTTTTCCCTCCTAAATTTCTTATAATAATTGCTCTCGAAAAATTCTGAAAAATTATATTCTGTGCATCGCCTTGAAAATATTTTCATGTTGCAAGTAAACTCTTACTCCAATCTTTTCCTCAACCGCCTTAAACTCTTCCTGTAATCCTTTTATATCCGTATTTTTAGAAGCTTCCACAAGCATAATCATCGCAAAAATATCATTTTCAAACACTTTTTGAGTTATGTCTATAATATTCAAATTAAGTTCACTTAACTTTGTCGATACATTCGCAACAATTCCTGATTTATCGGCTCCAATAACTGTAATAACTATTCTATCGCTCATCTTCATACCTCCATCTTCATAAAATTTAAATTATTTTTAAATATGCTAAATTATCGCATAAATTTAGGTATTTAGCAAGTAGAAAATTTAATTGCTATTTATTACTTAAAGTGATATAATTTGTCATATTTAATATATAAAACTACTTAAGGAGGAAAATAAAAAATGAAATTTTGGAATTTTTTCAAAAGAGCTTTGATATACACATTAAAAGAAATATATTCATTTTTTCTGAAACTTTCATTATTAATATTTATAACTATCATTATTGGAATTTCAGCTATTGCTATTTTTAATTCAAAAGCTAAAAAGGAAAATGCAAAAAAAAGTTATGAGTATATACTCTTTAATGTTTCTGATGCCAATGAAGACAAAATCATAGGTTCAGACATTTTTTCAGAAAGAGAGAATCTATCTTATATGGATATCCTTCAGAGCTTAGACGACATAAAAAATAACAGGCAGGTAAAAGGTATCATTATTTCCTTGGATACGATAAACTTATCATCTTCAAAAATTGAAGAACTTTCGAAAAAATTTGAGGAATTAAAGGCAAACAACAAAAAAATATATGCTTTTGGAGCTTATATTACAAACGCTAACTATAAGCTAGCTGCTATTGCAAATGAAGTTATAATGGTTCCTTCCACTTCTGCCAGCTTGGATTTAACTGGTTATCATTATTCAGATATTTACTATAAAGGATTGTTTGATAAATTAGGAGTAAATATGGAAGTTGTACGTATTGGAAACTACAAGTCATATGGTGAAAATTATACTGGAAATGAAATGACTCCTGAATTACGTTCAGAACTTACAAGAATACTGGAAAACAGATATGATAAGTTCATCACTGATATTTCCAAAAATCGTAAGATTGATAAAAATGCACTAAACACCGATATTGTAAATGGAACTGATACAAGCTTGACACCATTTGCAGCCCGTGATAAAAACCTGGTTGATAAACTAGAACATTTTTCTGATTTTACAAAACGTTTAAATATTCGTGAAGATAATGTAGCAGATATTACTGACTATTATGAAAAAAGGGTAAAAGATCAAAATATCGGAAATCCTAGAAATGGAACTATTGCTGTAATTTATGCTGAAGGTTCAATTCTATACGATCCAAATGGAGTTACAGAAGGAGTTATAACACCTGATAATATCCTTGAAAAAGTTGAAAAAGCTATGAAAACTAAAAATTTAAGAGGAATTGTGCTTCGTGTAAATTCAGGCGGGGGTTCAGCTCTTGCTTCAGAAGTAATTTATCAGGAACTGACAAAACTAAATATTCCAATTTATGTTTCAATGTCTGATACTGCAGCTTCTGGTGGTTACTATATCTCAATGGCTGGAAATAAAGTTTTTGCAAATAATGCCACAATTACAGGTTCAATTGGAGTGGTTTCAATGATTCCAAAACTTTACAATGCACAGAATAAATATGGAATTCATTCAAATTCAGTCTCAAAAGGAAAATATTCTGATATCAATGACAGCTTTGCTCCGCTATCTGAAGAATCTCGTGCCAAAATTACTCAATCAATGGAAGAGACATACAAAGAATTCAAATCACGTGTTTCTAAAAATCGTAAAATTGATGAAAATACTCTTGAAAACTATGCACAAGGTAAGATATGGCTTGGAGATGAAGCAAAAAATATAAATTTAGTTGATGGAATTGCGAGTCTTGATGAAGTTATAAGAATAATGGCCAAAGATTTAGGATTACGACAAAATTATGCTGTAGAAAATATTTATCTGGAAGAAGATTTTTCAAAGAAACTAAGATCTCTTACAAATATGATTACAGAAAAATTCAGTTTATCAGCACAGTTACAAAAAAGTATGCCTCAAGCAAAAAAAGCATTTAGCGAATACGACTTTGCAGTACAAAATCAAAATAAACCACTATATTATTTAACATATAAACTGGATTTATATTAATAAATAAATTTAAGCGAAGTGAAAAATGAGAACATTTATAAATAAATGCTTTTGAAACTTCGCTTTTTATATCTAAAAAATACAGGATTATACGTTATCCTAAATTAACGTAAATATTTTTAGTGAGGATATATATTATATGAATAAAAAAGCAATTTTCAAATTGATTAAAGAATATTTTTTAATTGGACTAGGTACTCTTATTCTTGCAATTGGACTCCAATTTTTCTTTTTCCCAAACAAAATAGCCAGTGGAGGCGTAACTGGATTAGCACTAGTCGTAAACAGCATATTTGGATTTTCTACAGGACTTTTTGTAGCCATTAGCAATCTAATCCTATTTACTTTAGCCTTTATCGTAATTAGTGGGCAATTTGGATTTAAAAGCATTTATGCGACTGTACTTTTATCTGTTTTTCTTTCACTTTTTGAAAAATTTTATCCAAATTATACTCTTACAAAGGATATATTTTTAGCTACTGTATTTGGAAGTACTATTTGTGCTTTGGGAGTAACTATCATCTACTTATACGAGTCTTCTACTGGAGGTACTTCAATAATTGCTAGAATTGTTAACAAATACTGTCATATTGGCTATGGAATGTCTAGTTTTATCGTTGATGCCATTGTTACTCTGTTAGCAATTTTCGCATTTGGGATAGAACTTGGACTTGTTGGGCTTTTAAGTGTATATATAACTGGTTTTATTACCGATAAATTCATTGAGGGATTTAATTCACGAAAACAGATTATGATTATTACATCTAATAAAGATGTTGTCCTAAACTATATTCTAAAGGACTTTGACAGAGGTTGCACTGTTCTTAAAGGTGTTGGTGGTTTCTCTGGAACAGAAAAAGACATTTTAATAACAATTATTGAAAGAAGACAGTTTATACAATTAAGAAAGTTTTTAAAAGAACATGATCCTTCTGCTTTTGTTACAGTTACAGATACTACAAAAGTCTTTGGAGAAGGATTTGATCAACTGCATTAATTTTATTAAAAAATTTATTTGACAAAATGTTTTTTTATGATATAATGTAATCAAGAAATATTTGTAATTA
>NZ_CALHQO010000563.1:0-2372 GCF_938036635.1 uncultured Leptotrichia sp. | reverse complement strand
TAATTGTAATTTTTCTAAGACATGAGATTTTTCAAAATCAGTTTCTATCGGCTTATCATTAGGAATCATACCTATTACAAGTCTTTCTTTTGCCTTCAATTCTCCATTTTTATTTTTTATATATGGGGTCACTTTCAATTCTGTATTAGCCTTTAGAAAATCTGGATTGGGATTGCTGTTAGGTTTATAATAAAAATAATACTCCTCTATTAAGTTTCCCAGTTTACCTTTATTTTTATTCAACGTTTTTTCTAATTCCAATTCATTGTCTTTGAAATATTCTCTTAATACATCATAAAAGGTTTTCCCTATCAATTTTTTTGCATAATTTTCAATATCTTGCGGGTCTGTTTCATCGTATGGCAACATATTTTCTCCTATCAAAATTCAAATCATTCTGCATTTTTTTCATATCAATTGTTCTTTTAGATATTAAATTTATAACTGCTTTATTTTTTTATATTCCAAAATCTCGTCAAAATCCCCAAACTCAAAAAATTCAATTCCATTTTCTTCACAAAACTTAACCGCCCTAGTCCCTTTTCTCACAAAAGCAAAATCAGCCACTTCCAATGCTTTGTAATCAGACGGGCCATCGCCTACGAAATAAGTTGTGTAACCCTGTTGCTTATAATTTTCTACAGCTTCCTTCTTGTCAACTCCGTAATAGCCTTCCTTATCCAAAAATGGATTTTCCACAGTAATTTGGTTTTTATCCGTTCCACTAAATTTTAAATCATTTGATATAACTTCGCTATCTGGCAAGTTTATACCGTATTTTGAAAGTGTTCCTTGTACGTTTAGCCTTGCACCTGCACTAACGATTTTAAATTCTGCTCCACTTTTTACAAAATCTACAAAAGTTTCATCAATTGTCACATTTTCCTGTAAAGTCTGGATATACTGCTCTTTTGTAATATTTAAAGAGCCTAGTCCATATTTTATAAACTCTCTTATAGAATATTCTCCAGCTCTATATCTTTTTCGCAGTTCCTGTTTAAATTCAGGCTGATGTGTTTCAAGCAAAACATCTGTCGAATCTTTTTTACTGATTGTTATATCAAAATCTATTAAAAAGATTGATTTTTTATTATTTCCCAATTTTTTCCTCCTGCCAGAAAATTTATAAACTTTTTAGATATTTAATTTCATCTTCATTCAAAGCACGATATTCTCCGACTTGCAAATTACCAAGCGTAAGTTCTCCCACTTTAATACGTTTTAATGAATTAACATTATATCCCAATGTTTCCAGCATTTTTCTTATCTGCCTGTTTCTTCCTTCAAAAATTGCAATTCTAAGTTCCTTTTTGTCAATTTTCTTAACTTTTGCTGGTGCAGTCCTTTTCCCGTCAATTACAACTCCATGCTGCAGTGCCTCAATATCCTTGTCTTCAATTTCACGGCTAACTTTTGCAATGTAGCTCTTATACAATTTTTTTCGTGGATGCATTACGTGATTGTAAACTTCCCCATCGTTACTGATTATAATTAGCCCTTCTGTCATAAAGTCTAATCTTCCATAAGTGAAAAGTCTGGCACGTGATTTTATAAAGTCTACTGCAAGTCTACGCCCAAACTTGTCTTCATTTGAGCAAATCACTCTTTTTGGCTTGTTTAAAATATAATATTCGTATCTTGTATTAAGTTTTACTCTTTCTCCATCAATTTTAACCACATCTTCAGGCTTCACATCCATTCCGATAATCGCCTCATGCTTATTTACGGTAACTCTTCCTTCATTTATAAGCTCATCAGCCTTCCTACGTGAACAAAATCCCGTTTCAGCTATAAATTTATTTAATCTCATTTTATTTACCTCTTTTTTTCTACTCTTTTATTTTTTCAATTTTTTCTTTTGCTTTTAGTTCCGAATCTTCTTCTGAATTTAATTTTTCTTTCTCATTTACATCTTCATTTTCTGCTTTTTCATCTTCTTTGTAAAGCAGCTCAATTTTTTGAAACTGCTCACTTCCTGGTAATTCTTGTTTCCCACGAATATTCAGATAATTATAAAAATCATCTGTTACTTCATACAAATTCGGTGTTCCAGCCGTCTTTTTCCGTCCAGAAATATAAATTAGTTTTCTTTCCAATAGATTTGACATAGTCTTGTCTACACCGACACTTCTAATCTGCTCTATTTCTGCTTTAGTTATAGGCCCTTTATATGCGATGATTGCTAATGTTTCCATTGCTGAACGAGATAATTTCTTTAATTTCATTTCTGGATTAAAAAATCGTTTTACATCAGAGCCAAAAAGTGGATTTGATACAAGACATACGATTCCATTTTCAATTTTTACATTTATTCCCGTATTTTTCCGCTTTTCCTTTAAATTACGCAATATTTCCTCTATTTCAAAAGATTC
>NZ_CALHQO010000562.1:0-9670 GCF_938036635.1 uncultured Leptotrichia sp. | reverse complement strand
TGGCTCCATTTATAATATGACTCCCTTCTTCTGAAATTGTTCCAATAAGCCCCGATTTTGTACTATTTTCTTTGGCATTTATATTTATTATCATCGTATGTACTCCAGTAGATGAAACATAAGCAGTTCCTGCTTTGTCTTTTAATTCAGGAGTTTCTTCTGGTGTACTAAATTTAATTTCAGCCTTATAACCTAAATCAGAATATGCCTCTTCAAAAGCTGATTTAATTTCATTTTGAGTACTTGCGACTTTCAATCTCTCTCCAGCAATATTTTCTACAGTCTCAGAAAGTCTAGTTTCTCTCAACTGTCCAAAGAAATTCCTGTTGTCATCTCCTGGATCATGAATTGAGTTATCAAGTGCCTTTGTAACATCCTTTATTTCATCTTTAGCCTTATTCAAATCTTCTTTCAACTTACCAGGATTAGTAGCATACTCAATAGTCTGGCTCTCAACATTAATATTAGTCGAATGCTGTACATCTCTTGTAACTTCATTAGCTTTTGTAACATCCCTATTTATTGGACTTCCAGAAGCTTCGCCTATTTCTACATTTCCAACTACCGTATTTCTAGTAATTCCTTGTTTATCCCTATCATCTTGATTAAATCCAATGTTTGTAACTCTAGGAGACTTTCCTAATGAAGTCCCTACTGAAACTCCTGTTGTTGTCATTGTATCATAGTTTTGAATATCGTGGCCAATATACTTATCAGCTTTAAATGTAGTACCATTTTCACTCTGTTTTCCAATAATAGCTCCAGTATTTTCAACTGTACCAACATGAAGATTACTTCCCTCTCCAACAATAAAGCTGCTTTGATTATCTACAAATGCTCTACTTCCATTTGTTCTGCTTCCATTTACATTTAAAGAACTAGGAACTCCATTTGCACTTATTCCTACACTTGCTCCGCTTGATCTTCCAGTTGTTGTGCTTGTGTTCTGTCTGCTTTCCACAACCAGCTTGCCGATATTACCTGTAACTTTTCCGCCTTCCTGATTAAATCCTGAAAGTGTCATTGTACCAGTATTATTGTGAACTTCATTTACATTTTGAAAATTACCATTCTGATAAATAGTTTCAGTTGTATTCAAATTACTTCTATTTGCAGAAACACTTCCACCATTTCCAGTAATCTGTGTTCCGTAGCCATATCCAATTGTCGCTCCCGTACTTATTCCAAAATTTGAACTTCTTGAACTGCTGCTGTTGTGAAGTTCCACTGCTTCCTTCCGAATATTTTTTACATTGTTGTAGATAAATGTTCCGCCTTGTGCCTGTGTCCCCTGATAAGTTATGTTGTTTACATTGTTGTAGGTAATGCTTGAATTTTCATTCATTGGTTTCATTGTCGTAACTACGGCACTTTCATTGTGGGAGTTGTTACTATTTTTAGAAGTAGAATATCCTGCATTTACTCCAATATTTGCATAAAAATTATTGTTTGCACTCGCATTTCTTACTTCACTTTGACTTAAATTTCCTGTGTGATAAGCCTGTCTTGTCCCTTGATTCCCTGCAAGTCCTGAAACCATTCCAGTTCCTGCATTTACTCCAGCTACAAGTCCACCTATCGTATCTCCCCTTCTAGCTTGCTTTACAGCTCCAGCTGCTTGTTCAATTCTATCTTTAATCGGACTGTTTATTCCAATTGACACACCAAAATTACTGCTTCTTGAAGTAGTTTTTACATCTCTTGTATCAATTCTTGCGCCATATTTTACATCGCCATTATTAATTTGAATATTTCCATACTCAAAATTTGTTGCCGTAATTTCCGCTCCGTTATTCAGCACACTTCCATCGCCAATTCTTAAATTTGATTTGGCATTTATCGTATCTTTTTCATCATAGATACTGCTTGACTTTCCATAATTTAATGAAGCCGTTCCGTGACTAATTCCTGCACTAAATCCTCTGGACGTATTTTTTTCATAAAAACTATTATGTAATTCTCTCGAATCTGTTGTCAATTTTCCGCCAACAAAGGTATTTTCACCTAAATCAATGTTACTTCCGATTCCTGTCAAGTTTCCTTCAATTCTTGCTCCGCTAAGCTGTAAATTTCCTGCAACATTTTCTTCCTGATGAGATTTTATGTATGTACTGCTTTTAGAAACTATATCTTTATTCGTCTGTTTTGACTCCAAGTCGTAACTGTTTACAGCGGATTCCACATTCACTTTCCCAATTTTCAGACCTTGTGTATCTCCGCCAATAAATGCTGAGCCTGTAAGGTTCAAATCTCCTATTCTTCCTGAAGTAGAATTTGCAGTTACTTCTCCGCCTAAATGTTCTGTTGCGCCATATTTTGTGTAATTATTGCTGCCCTTGCCGAATTTATCTTCACCGCTTAAAGACAATGCCGATACATTGAATTTATTTACGTCAAGTTCAAGATGATTTGTATTTAGAATTCCTCCTGTTGACTCATAGCTGTTACCCTTAATAAAAGTTAATCCATTTGAAGAAATTTGCCCAATTGAACCTATTTCTTCATGCCAGCTTCTGTCAAACTCGCCATTATTGAATCCTACTTTTCTTTTGGTTGTATTGTTGATTACATTTCCATTTTCAGAAATTAAACCTACAACTTCATTTCCCTTTATCTTTCCGCCAATATTTTCAATATTTCCAACTGAACTTATGAATGTTCTATCTCCAGTAATTTCAGAAAGAAGGTTTGTTGTAGTCTCATTTCTCACGGTATTTGCTTCAACATAGGTAACTCCACCATTACCCCATTTTGTCCCATCATTTACAAAATCTTTAGTCTTGACATAAGTTCCATTTATTCCACCAATTCTATTTCTAGTGTCATCGCTTATGCTTTCCCTAGTTCTGCTTGACAAGTAAATTTGCGGTGTCAAAACACTGACTCCATTTACTTCCTTTGAGACATACCAGATAATATCTTCATTTAAGGCATTTATCTGATCCTGAGTCAATGCCTGACCGACAACAAGACCAAGCCTTGCCTTTTCATCAGCTGCATTATCTATCATTGACTGAATCAGTTCCTGATTAGACTTTCCGTTCAAAAAGCTTGTTCCAAGCTTTTCATTTAAAGCTCTTGTTAGCAATTGATTTTCGTAAAAAGCATCTCCTAATCTTTTACTTCTGTCCCAAATTTCCGAATACCCAACTCTTGAAGTAAAGTAGTCGCTTCCATAATATTGACCTAGACTTATGTATTTTGAACGAGTTTCTAGAAGATATTTTGAAGATGGACCCATATTCATCGTAAACATTGCGCTGCTTAATAGTGGGTTTACATCAATTGTTCCAGTTTTTTTAATATTTTGAATAACTGAATTATTTCCTGAAATTTGTATTGCCCTGTCAAAGCTATTATTGCTGCTGCCATTAACCTGTAAATTTCCATTAAAGCCGCTATTTACTTTGGATAGTAAAGTATTTCCAGCAACCTGAACCGCTCCATTTGCTGAACCTGTCCCCTTGTTAATTCCTATTGAATTTGAAGAAATCAAGGCTCTGCCAGTTGCTCCGCCATTATTCAGTACTTTTCCGTTTCCTGCTTCAATAGAATTTTTTATGATATTTGGAGCATTCACGTTTACAAGTGAACCTTCAATGATAGAAGGCTGTCCTGTTGCATAGCCTATATCCCCGTCAACCATATCTCTTGTGTGAACAGCAACTAGAGTAGTTCTTAGAATATGATGATGAGTTCCCTCCTTGATATTTAAATCCAATACCTCTCTACCATTTTTTAGTTTTATAGGATTTTTATCATCAATGCTTACTGAATTTTCAAAATTTGTTGCAGTAATATTGACTAAGCCTCCACCTGAAATTAAACTGTCCTTATTTTTAAAATTACCTGAATTTATTGTAATGTTTCCATTTGCCAGGACTTTTCCATATTCAGTTGACGCTTTACTTTTTAATTTTCCAACAAGAGGTATTGTCGGATCTTTGGCACTGCCTGCTACTTTTTTTGAATCATCTACGTTTGTATGTCCTAAAATCGATCTAAAAAATTGCTCATATTTTGTAAGCAGATATGATTTAGATTCAGATCTATTACTATTCTGGATTTGTTTTTCAAACCATTCTTTTTGTTCTTTTCTTGCTTTTTTTCTAGTATGTCCGCTAGTTTTTTTCTTCCACCCTCCATTATCATTAAGCAACCATTTACTTGCAACTTCAGATTCAGATAATTTTATTCTATCCCAAGTTTCATAGTATTTTTCATAGCTTCCAAGATTTGACACCCTTCCAATATTCTGAAAATCATTTGAAGTAACGAAGATATCCCCAGTTGACTGAACAGTTCCAACGTTATTAGTGATTTTAGAAGCATTCAGGTCCATATTTCCGCCAAGAATTTCACCTTCATCATTCAAAATTTCAGAACCTTTGATTATCAGAGCATTTCCACCATAAATACTTTTATCTTTATTATTCAAGACCTTACTTTTAGCATTCATCTCAAGATAATTGTCAAAAGCAATCAAATCATTGTTAGTAATGCTGTTTCCATTAATTTTACCATCATTTCCAGTAATCATATTGTTGTTTACAACATTCCCACGGCCATCAATAATCACAGCATTTGAAGCCAGTTCCTTATTATTTGTAAAATCATTAGAACTTATTTTAATAAGCCCCGCCCCTGTCGTATTTCCATTGTTTGTAATGTTGTTTCCTGAAATTTCAAGCAAGCTTTCTCCATGCAAATTTCCAACCAGATTTAGATCCTGGTCAGTTGTAAGAACCGTCTTATTCCCTTTTACAGTTCCAGTATTATCAAATTTTTTCGCATTTTGCATAGAAATTTCTCCAGACAAAATCTCTCCAATATTTGTAATGCTTGAATTATTTAGCAGTATTTTACCGTTTGAAGCCATTTTTCCTGAATTTAAAACTGTCGCATTATTTGAATTTATGCTGTTTACTGCCAGCATTTCTTTTGTATTTGTTAAAGTATTTGTCGTTAAATCAATGTCATTTGCTGAAGAAATATTCCCATTATTTTTAGTGTCATTAACCCTTGCCCTAATGTTGTCAGCCGATATTTTACCGCTATTTGTGAATTCCAAACCAGTTATATCAAGATTTTTGCCTTCAATATTTCCGCTGTTAATCATCGAATCCGAAGTTGTAATATTCCCATTTGTCGCCAAAATTCCTGAATTTTCAAGTCTTTGCGATGTAACATCACTTCCTGCGGCAATTTTTCCAATATTTTTAACATTCTTAACATCCAGTGTTCCATTAGTCAAAATTTTTCCAGAATTATTAACATTACCACCTGAAATTTTCCCAACTGCTGTAATATCTTTAGTATTTTCAATATCCGCCGTCTTCAAATCATTTCCAATTTCAACTTTTCCATCGTTTTTCAAATTATCAGTTTTAAGATTTTTAGAATACATGCTTCCTGAATTTTGAGTATCTTTCCCTGAAATATCCTCATTTACAGCAATCTTTCCAGTATTTCTAATATTTTTTGAAACAGTCAGACTTTTTCCTGATTCTAAATCCCCACCATTTTCAAGTTCTCCTGAAACTGTAATTTTTCTGTTTGCCCTAACTTTTCCTGAAGTTTTTAAATCATTTCCTGATATTGATCCTACAGCCTGAATTTCTCCAGTATTTTTAATATTTCTAGCTTTTACATTCTCATTTGAAGAAATTTTACCATCATTATCCAAATCTTCAGATTCAAAATTTTTGGAAATAATTTTCCCTTTTGAAACCACATTCTTACCAGAAAAATCACCATTTGTCGCTATCTCTTTAGTATTTCTTACATTTCCCGAAACCTTTATATCTTCTACAGCTTCCAAATCCCCATCATTTTCAAGCTTTCCTGAAACTGTAACTTTTCTATTAGATTTTATGCTTCCTGAAGTTTTCAAATCATTTGTGAAAATATTTCCAGCAGATGCTATTTTACCAGTATTCGTAACATTTTTAGCCTGAAGATCTTCATTTGTAAAAATTTCTCCATCATTTTTAAGATCATTCACTCTTAAATTTCTAGAAACTATTTTCCCACTTGAAACAGTATCTTTTCCTGATAAATTTCCGCCAGCATAAATTTTACCGCTATTTTTAATGTTACTTGAAACCGTAATATCTTTAGCACTCTGTAAAGTCCCGTCATTATTCAAATCCCCTGAAATATCAAGAGCTTCATTTGTTCTAATGCTTCCACTTGAAACCATACTGTCGCTTGATATTTTCCCAACTGCTGTAATTTCTCCAGTATTTTTGAAATATTTTGTTTTCAAATCCGCATTTGTAAAGATTTTTCCATCATTCTGCAAATTACTTGTTGTAAAATTATTTGCAACAATTATACCTGATGAAACTGCATTTTTACTTGACAAATCTCCATTAGTTGAAATATTTCCGGAATTTAAAATATCATTTTTTACAGTTATTTTGTCTATAGAAGTCAAGTTACCTGAATTATTTAACTTCCCGTCAATCCCTGTACTTCTAGAAACTTGAATGCTGCCACTGTTTTCCAAGTTTTTAACATTCAAATTTCCACCTGTATTAACAGCTGCCAAAACATTTTTAAAATCATCAGCCTTAAAATTCCCGGCAACATTAATATCGCCTGTATTTAAAAGACTTCTTGTATTAAAATTCCCTTCAGAATATATTTTAGAGTTATTTTGAGTATTCCCATTTAAATTAATATCCCCGGCTGCCTGTGTTTCTCCATTTAGCCTAATATTTTTAGCATTGATATTAATCCCTTTATCAGAACTGGCAAGTTCAGCCTGATTGTACTCTGTACCATTAATTTCAATACCGTTCCCTTTAATTTTAGCAACATTTATTTTTCCATCTGCTGTAATTTCAAGTTTTTTATCTCTTGAGTAAACAATTCCCCTTGAGTTTACTCCTGCACCCTTATCAGTACTGATTATGCTGATCTGCCCTGCATACATCGAACCCAGTTTGCTTGCATCAATTGCAACAGAATTTATTCCGTGCTTTGAAGTAACTGCACCATTTTTATCAACTGTATTTTCTCCAAGAGTTACATCAACCTTGTTTCCAACAAGGCTTCCCTGCAATTCAAGAGCTTTTGCAATTACATTGACATAATCCGTAGTCGATGCATCAAACCCGTTTGAGCCTATCACAACTCTTCCCTTTTCAACATCAATTCCTACGAAGTCCCCATTCTGAAGCTTTACTCTTCCTGTAGTCGGAACAAAATTTCTAATATTAATAGTTCCTGCACCATTTAAGTAAATACCATTTTCATTACTCAAAATGACATTTACCTTCTGACGGCTCAAAGCTTCCAGATACCCTTCAATATCTGAACGGTTAGACCCGTTTACCTGAAGGATTATCAAGTTTGCAGCCTGGTTGGCAGCCAAATTCGGATTAGCATTAATAATCCCGGCAAGATGGCTACGCCCAATGTTATCAGCATTATTAAGCACTTGCCCTTCATGACCGATATTGTAGTCAAGAAATTCATTAATACTTATTCCACGACCATTCGGAGTAGAAATATTAACGATTGGAGTTCCATTTCGTGACATGTCAAGCTTTGTATTATATCTTGAGTTAGGATCTAGTTCAAGATTTGCTGCAAAACTATTCATATTCATTGATAACAATAATAAAAATGCGATTGTTTTTTTTAAAATTTTATTTTCCAAATTTTACCTCCTTTTATATTAATTATTAAAAACTAATTTTCATATTTCCGCTAAAGTATATATCCTGCTTTTTAGGATTCAAATAATCTGAATGTGCCATTGGCTTTGCATATCCAAAATCAAAATCAAGATATTTTGTATTAAGCCTTAATCCTGTTGTAATTCCTGTTACATACCCTCTTGCATATTTTGAATTATCCTTGCTGTATTTTGCCGTTCCATATCCATAACTCAAATATGGTGAAATTATTGCAAATTTTTTTATAGGAATGTTGTATGAAATCTCATTATCAATTTCAACTGCTTTATCCCCTTGTATCGTATCATTCTTGAATCCTCCGACACTTCCTACACCGCCTATTGTCTGTCTTTCACTTCCGTAAAGCACATCATTTGAATAACTGCTGTAAATATTTGCCCTGTATACAAATTTATTCGTAATAGGTTTATAGTAGCTTACATCAAGAGTATATTTATTAAATTGAGCCTTTGGATTTATATCCAGCTTTCCATTATCCCTTTCTGCTCCAAAAATTTTAAGTCCTCTTTCATATCCTAAATTTACTCCCAGAATACCGCTAAATAGAGATGTCGTTGTATTTAAGCCAACTGTCCCTATTGACAATTTTCTATTCGATAAAACTGATTTTTCCAAATAGTTCTGGTTATGCTTCTGTTTTATCCCCGCTTCAAAACTTACCTTGCTCTTTTGATTTCTGAACAATATTTTTTCCAAATTTGCTTGTGTAGTCCGACTTGATGAGTACATATCATAAACTGTATTTCCCGAATAGAAACTGCTTTCCTGAATACTTTTATTTGAACTAAGTCTTAAAGTATATGTCCTAAATTTCATCGTATATCCAAAATTAAACATATCAAGCCGTCTTTTATATGGCAATGTATCTCCGTTTGAAGGATCATAGCCAACTGGACCAATTGGTAAAATTTCTCCTGGAGCTAAATCTTCTATGTTTTTCTTCCAGCTTCTGTCAGGATCTTTTTTAGGAACTGTCATGTATGTGAAATAGAAGTTGTCCCCAATGCCAAGAGGACTGTCAATATTAAGGTTGATACCTCTTCTCCAAATTCCGTTCTGCTTATCGTCTCCATAGTTGTTAGTCAAAATTCCAACAGTATATTTATTCTTTAATCTGTTTTTTACTTCAATTCTTGAGTAGTTTTCACGGCTTGAAGGAACAATGTCCATCTTCATATTGTTAGCGCCAATAGAGTTAAAGTTATCCGTAGCAGTATCCAGATCTCTTATATTCAACACTTTTCCTCTGTTTTTAGGAAACATAAAAAATTCCTTATATTTATCAAGTCCATTGCCAGAATTAATTCTGACATCTTCAATCTTCCCTGCAACAACTTTTAAGTTTAAAGTTCCTGTAGTCAAATCATTTTTATCTGAAACTGTCGCAATACTTGTAATATACCCTTTAGAAACTAATTTATTAGTAATTTCAACCAGAATATTTTGAATATCGCTGCTTCCCATTTCCAAATATTCATATTTTTTAAGTATGTTTTTCTTTTCTTTCTTAGAAAGTAGTTTGTCTTTATCTTCAATATCAATTTCATTTATCAAAAACTTTTTAGAATTTTTATCATCAAAGTTGCTATCTTTATCAATTTTTGGAACATCATTAAATCTAGTATTTTCAAATTCTTCTTGACTTTTTTGCTGCTCCATCCTATTTCTTTCTTGCTCAAGCTGTCTCTGCTGAATATCAATAATTTTATTTGCCTCGTTGACTGGAGTAGAAAAAGCAAGGTTAGCAAGAAATAAGATGCAAAAAGTCAACGTTTGTTTATATACCAAAATATATCTCCTTTTTAATTAAGTATTAAGTAATAATATCACAAAAGTAATAAAAAATCAATTATTAAGCAATGTGTTGGGATTACTTCCGCAACAGTTCTAATGACAATGGCAGTTTCGGTTGGCACTGGTCACGGTGCAAGTCAGAAACCAAGTCAAATCACCAGTAGCCA
>NZ_CALHQO010000561.1:0-4341 GCF_938036635.1 uncultured Leptotrichia sp. | reverse complement strand
AAGGATGGAAAAATGATATATTTATTTTTAATAATAATTCTACTATTTTTTATATTTGTCATTTATAACAAAACTAGAAAAAATTTTGTTTTATGTCTTATGTATCATAGTGTTGACAATGAAAAAGGAAAAGGTGGAATTTTTGTAGATGAATTTGAAGAACATATAAAATGGATAAAAGATAAAAAAACTTTTAAAATGGAGGAACTAAAAGGATTAAATTATACATTGCCACAAAATTCAATATTAATAACTTTTGATGATGGTTATAAAAATAATTACACTTTAGCTTTTCCAATTTTGAAAAAGTATAATATGAAAGCTACAATATTTTTGAATACAAAATTTATTGAAAAAGATGAAGCGTATTTAAACTGGGATGAAATAAGAGAAATGTATGAAAGCGGACTGGTTGATTTTCAGCTTCACACACATTCTCATCAGTTAACAGTAAAGGATATTGAAGTGCTTGCTTTTTATGATAATGAAAGTTCGCCATATTTTAAAAGAGAAAGCTATAATTTATTTTTTGAAGGAAATTATGACGAAAAAAAAGATATGGAAAAATTAAATGGACTTCCAGTATTTAAATTAAGAAGTAAAATTTCAATTCCTGGATACAGACCAAAGAAGGATTTTGTACAAAAATATCGAAATATTGCACAACTTCAGGAAAATAATAAATCTGAAAACGAAAAAAAGGAATTTTTGAATAAATTGTTTAAAGAAAAGCAAAATGAATTTTTTGACAAAATTAGTGAAGAAGAGTTTAGAAAAATTGTGGAATTTGAAATTCTTGAAAATAAAAAAATTATTGAAGAAAATCTTGGAAAAACTCCAGATTGCCTTGCATATCCTTGGGGCCACCGATACAAGGGGAACCGGGAGGATATAAGAAAATTGGGAGTTGATGTATTTATTACTACAAGAAAAGGTGTAAATCCATTAAAACTTAATAAAAACTGGATTTATCGTGTAAGTGGAGACGATTTTGAGAGTTTTGACGAATTTAAAAATGAACTGACTGATGGAAGTAGTCCATATTATAGAAAATTGAGAAATATTTTTGTCAAAAAACGTTAATCAGATATTTTACAAAAAGTAATTTAAAATTTATTTGAGCCTAAAAAAGATTGAGCGAGTTAAAAAAAATAATATTTTTGAAAAAATAATCTACAAATTTTTAGTTCGATTTTAAAATGGTTTCATATAAAAGCAAATAATGAAAGGCAAATTTAAATATATGAAAAAGATAGAACTCGATTTTGGAGTAATTAAAAAATTAAAAAAATATATAAAAAGATATTATATATTAATCATACTGAATCTTTTACTTGCAACAATATCATCTCTTGTTTCTTCAGCTCCAATAGCTTTAATAAAAAGGCTGTTTGATAAAGGTATTGCAGGAAAAAGTGAAAAGGATATTTTGTATGCGGCAGGAGCAATGATAATGCTTGCGGCAGTTGGAGCAGTACTTATGTATTGGAATACAATTCTTTCAACTGTAATTTCATCTTCTATCTATAAGGACATAGTTACTGATATTTATAACAAGATACAGACTTTAGATATGGAATATTTTTCAAGCAAAAAAATAGGGGATATGATGACGCGTGTTATGACAGACCCTAGCAATATAAATTCAATTATATTAGAGATTTTTGATATGATTTCTGAAATAATAAAAGTAGTCTTTTTTTTAGGAATAGCATTTTATATAGATTTTGATTTAACTTTAGGAGTCATGGTTGTTACTCCAATCCTTGTAATTACAGTAAGAAGATATGCAAAAAGGCTAAAGCGTTCAGGAAGGCAGCGGCAAGAGGCATTAGATGGACTAAATTCCAAGTTGCAGGAAACATTGTCGGGGATTAGGATTATAAGGGCATTTGCTACAGAAGAGTATGAAATAAATAATTTTAAGAAAAAAAATAATAGTTTAAAGAAAATTGCTGTAAGATCTGCCAGATACAATGCGAAAGCTAATTCCATCATGGAAGCATTAAATTATATAATAATTGCACTTTTATTGATGTTTAGTGGATATCGTGTTTTGAGGGCAAAAAATTTTACGCCTGGAGACTTTATTACAATAATAGGTGCTATCTCATCAATGTACACACCTGCAAGACGCGCCATAACAAGATTTAATGCAATAAGCGTAAACTTATCTTCAATTACAAGAGTTTCTGAAATCTTAGAAGAAATGCCATCTATTGTAAATAAAGAAAACTGCATAAAATTTGAGAATTTTACAGATGGAATAAGTTTTGAAAATGTAGATTTTGAATATAAAGATAATCCTGAAAAAATATTAAAAAACATTAATTTAGATGTTAAAAAAGGTGAAACAGTTGCTTTTGTAGGGAATTCAGGTGGTGGAAAATCAACACTTGTAAATTTAATACCAAGATTTTTTGATGTATCGAATGGTTCATTAAAAATTGATGGAATTGATGTTAGAGATTATGAAATAAAGAGTTTACGTAAAGCAATAGGAATTGTACCACAGGAGACATTCCTTTTTTCTGGAACGATACTTAGTAACATAAAATATAGCCGTCAAGATGCTACTTTTGAGGAAGTTGTGGAAGCTGCTAAACAAGCTAACGCACATGAATTTATTGAAAATCTCTCTGAGGGATATGATACTGAAATTGGGGAACGTGGAGTAAAATTATCAGGTGGACAGAAACAAAGAATTGCAATTGCACGTGCAATCTTAGAAAATCCTCAAATATTAATTTTGGATGAAGCAACTTCAGCTCTTGATAATGAGTCTGAAAAGCTGGTTCAGGATGCGCTTGAAAAACTTATGGAAGGGAAAACAACATTTGTTATCGCTCATAGGTTGACAACAATCGAAAATAGTAATAAAATAGTAGTAATACAGAAAGGTGAAGTAAAAGAAATAGGAAGTCATAATGAATTATTAAGCAAAGATGGAATTTACAAAGCATTATATAATAAAAACTTTGATATTTCTAATAAAAATTAACAAAAAATTATTGTGATTCATTTATATAAATTATATTTTGTTTAAATAAATAAAAAGTTAGGAGAAGAGATATGAAGCAAATAAAAAGTGTCATTTTGTTCCTAATGTCAGTTGTATTAGTGGCATTTGGAAGCCAGGACTCAAAAAATCCAAAAAATATATTGAAACAGCTGGGAGATGAAACTAAAAAAGTCGGTGACAAAATAAAAGAAGTTAAAAAAGATGATAATACGGCAAAAAATAATGCCAAGAAGGATGATTCAAAACAGCAGCCTGCACAGCAGCAACCTGCCGCAGCAGTAAATACGGCACAGCCTCAACAGCCTGCACCAAACACTCCTCAACAGCAGGTCGTACCACAGCAGCCTGTAGCAGATGCTAATCCAAATGCACAAAATCCAAGCGCAGCAAATGAAAATGGACTTAATGGGAAAAAATCCAACAAAAGAAACAGAAGAAACAATAACGGCTTATCTAAAGCACCTAAGCATAGCCGTCTGAAAAACAGCGATCCGTCTACAGAAGCGGCTCCACAGGAAAAACCGTCAAAAGTTAAATCACAGGATTCATCTCCAAAATCAACTGGAGGAAGCAGCAGCGGATCTGGAAGCGGAAGCAGTGGCGGAAGCAGTTCAGGAGGTTCGTCATCAGGTGGCGGAGATTCAAGCTCGCCAGAATAGGACAGCTATACCAGAGGTTTGTCTAGCAACTTTTTGTATTTACTGGGGTTAAGGAAAAAATTAAATTATAAAAGAAAGGTAGTGAAATTTTAATATGTTTAGAAAGAAAAAGGAATTACAGGAAAATATAACCAAGGCAAATATAGATATTTTAGTGTCTCTGCTTCCTATGTTGTTTGTTGCATTCTTTATTTATGAAACAACACCACTTCTAGTAATTTTATCAGCAGTAGGAGCTTCAGAAGCGGTAGACATAATATTTTCATTAATAATACAGAAAAATAAAGGAACATTAAAGGATCTTTCGGGAATTACAATAGGAGCTTTGACAGGGCTTGTTCTTGCTCCATTTACTCCACTTTATGTAGCAGCATTTGCAGGAGGGACAGCGACATTATTTGGAAAAGCTGTATATAGAGGGACAGATAAAAAGATTTTTAATCCAGTAATATTAGGAAAATTATTCGTATTGACGTTTTTCCCAGCTATTTTAGCTCCAAATTCACAAGCGTGGACTAATTCAGAAGTGTTAAAAATTTCAGGGCAGAACATGACAGGATTAGCTTCATTTATTCTAGTAGATAGAGGGATTATTGGTGAACTTTCAATAGTTGCCATGGTTATAGGAGCAATATATCTAATCTTTAGAACAAAGATAAC
>NZ_CALHQO010000560.1:0-4342 GCF_938036635.1 uncultured Leptotrichia sp. | reverse complement strand
TTTGTGCTCCCGTGATAACTATAGGTTTTCTGGAATTTTGTATCATATAACTAAGTGCAGCTGAGGTATATGCCATAGTATCCGTTCCATGAAGTATAACAAACCCGTCATAGGAATCATAATTTTTTTCTATTGTTCTTGCTATATCCTGCCATATCGCCGGAGTTATATTGGTCGAGTCTATATTGCAAACCTGAAGCACATCTATCTCACAATATTTTTCAACTTCAGGCACAAAGGTCAAAATCTCAGGTGCCGAAAGTGCAGGAGATAATCCCTCTCCCATCTGCTTTGACGCAATAGTTCCACCTGTACCTATTACTAAAATCTTCTTCATATAATACTTACTCTCCTTATTTTAAATCTAATCCTTTTGCATTATACCAATGAAAACCGTTTTCATTACAGTAATTTTTAATTTCTTTTATTAACTTACTGTTTGCACCATATTCTATAAGATATACTTCCGGTATATGCTTTTTTACATTTGACAAATATCAAAATATAGAGTATAATAATTTTAGTGATCGTACTACAAGAATAACCCACTTAGTTGTGCGTTGTTGTAGACTGTAGAAAAAGCTCTTTCAATTTTGATAGGGCTTTTTTGCATTTTTGATATAAAAGGGGGAAAGGGAATGGATAAGCCATTTAAAACTTTTAAGGAACAAGTTGAGATTTTAAATGGAGAAAACGGAGGTAAATTACGGGTAAAAACTGATGAGAAAACAATTTATTGTTTAATGAGGTATAATTATTATTCCATCATAAATTTTTACAAAGAACCTTTTTTAAAAGGAAAAGATTTAAACGGAAATGATATTTATAAATCGGGAGTTCATTTTAATCATTTGAAAGCATTGTATGATTTTGATAAAAGTTTGAGAATGTTGTTTTTTGATGTTTTGACACAATTGGAAAGAGCTTTTAAAACGGCAATTGCATATTATTATTCGGAATGCTATACAAATAAAGAAAGTTATTTGGAACTTAATAATTATTATGTTGGAGTTAGAAATGAAAATATACATCTCATTTCACATTTAGTAAAAAAACTAAATTTTTTAAGAAATAACAAAAGCAATAGTATAATAAAGCATTATAGTACAACAAAAGATAATATACCATTTTGGATAGTAATTAATTTTTTTACATTTGGAGAAATGAGCAGATTTTATTTGATTTTGGAAAATAGAGTACAAAATAAAATAATAAGCCATTTTAGAAATTTGTATAAAAATGAGTACACAAATTTACCTAAATTAAATAATAATTTTATAAAAACTTTTTTACGTGCAAGTTCATTATTTAGAAACATAGCGGCACATAATGAAAGAATGTATGATTTTTCATCAAAAAATATTGTAAATATAAATAATATTATGGGGATAACAAATAATAAGAAACAAAAATTATTTACGATATACGAGGGACTTAAATTATTTTTATCAAAAGAAGAATATGAAAGTCTAACAAAAAAGTTACGAGAATTATTAAGTTTACTTGAATTTAAACTAAAGGATATTATAGATATAAATGATATTTTATATAAAATGGATTTTCCGAAAAATTGGCATAGATAGACATTATGATAAACTAATTGATTGACAAAAGATATACTTTGTATGTATTATGAATATAAAAGGAAGTGATATTTTATGGCAACAGTTAATACAAGTATAAAGATAGATGAAGAAACTAAAAAAGAAGCACAGAAATTATTTAAAGATTTAGGATTAAGCCTTAGTACAGCAATAAATATATTTTTGAAACAAGCTATAAGAGAAAAAGGCATACCATTCTATATAAATTCTTTACCTGAAAATTCAGAATTGGCTCAAGCATTTGAAGAAGTTAAACAAATTAAGAAAAATCCTTCAAATTATAAATCATACAGTAGTCCAGAAGAAATGTTTAAAGATGTCTTGGGAGAAGATTGTGAGGGGTAAAAAAGAAGAGTATAAATATTCTATTATTCTTACTGGGAAATTTAAAAAACATTTAAAAAATCTAAAAAAAATTATTGGGAAGTATAATCTCAATATTAGCAAAAGGAGAGAAACATCCTCCTAAAAACAAGGATTATAAATTAGTCAATAATTATGATGGGGCAAGAGAATGTCATATAACTCCAGATTGGTTATTAATCTATGAGATAGTTGAAGATAAATTAATATTGATTTTATTAGCATCAGGTAGTCATAGTGAACTATTCTAAATTTTATATAAAATGCGGGAGTTGATTGAGATAATATAAAAAATTGGTAAAACAATTTTATCAAGAAAGGAAAACAAAAAAATGGAGAAAAAAATATATGAGGCAGTAAACTGGAACACACCAGAAAATGATTATGTGGAGATGTTTTGGGAACAGAACTTGAAGCAGTTTTGGATTGATACGGAGTATATTCCGTCGAAGGATATAGATAGTTGGAATTCACTTGAGCCTGCGATGAAGTTGGCGTATTTGCATGTACTAGGAGGATTAACGCTGTTGGATACGTTGCAGAGCCACACAGGAATGCCGAAAATTATTGATCATATTGAGTCATTGCAAAACCGTTCGGTGCTTTCATATATGTGTATGATGGAAACGATTCACGCGAAGTCTTATTCAACAATATTTACAACAGTTGCGTCTACAAGGGAGATTAATGAAACATTTAGATGGGTTCAGGAAAATCCGCACTTGCAGTATAAAGCCAATAAAATTGATGGATATTATCAGAAAATGAATAATCCTGAGGCTTCAAAAAGAGATATTGCGATGGCTCTGGCAGCTTCGGTTTATTTGGAGACATATTTATTTTACAGCGGATTCTTTTTACCGCTTTGGCTTGCAGGACAGGGAGAAATGGTTGCAAGTTGCGATATAATCAAGAAAATTATAGCTGATGAATCGATTCACGGAGTTTTTGTGGGACTACTATTCCAAGAACTATACAATTCTTTCAGCGAAGAGGAAAAAGCTGATATGAGAGCTGAACTGAAAAAATTGATGTACGACTTGTACGAAAATGAAACAAGATATACTGATGAAATTTATGGTGATTTAGGGCTTACAGGCGATGTGAAGGAATACATTCGTTACAATGCGAACAAAGCCTTAATGAATCTAGGATTTGAAGAAGAATTTGAAGTGAAAAATGTAAATCCAATTGTGTTAAATGGTTTAAATGTGGAAACAACACAGCATGATTTCTTCTCGAAAAAATCTACGAATTATGAGAAGGCGTTGGAAGTGGTGCATTTGCATGATGACGACTTTAAGTTTGATAATAATGAATTAGATTTGGAGATTTAATCTATGAAAATTATAATATCACCAAGTAAAACTAAAAAAATTAACAATTTGCCAATAAAAGATAATGGCTCTTTGACTGAAAAAGAGCCTTTTTATCTAGAAATAACAAAGGAAATTATTGAAAAAATAAAAACCTTTTCTGTGGAGGAAATTGAGAAAAAGTTTAAATTAAAAAATGAAAAGGCACAAAAGTTATTGGAATTTTATAAAAATTATGAAAACGAGAAAAGCGGAAATGCTTTGGCAAGCTATACTGGTGTTGCGTATAAGGCTATAAAGATTGAAACTTTTGATAAAAGTGATTTTGAATATTTGGAGTCGCATTTGGTTATCTTGTCTGCTTTATACGGTATTTTGACGCCTTATACAAATGTGAAGGAATATCGGCTTGATATGACAAATTCAATTTTTGAAAGTAAGTCGCTTTATGAGGTTTGGAAAACTAGCGTGAATGAATATTTTGAAAAAGAAGACATTATTTTAAATCTTGCCTCAAAAGAATATTCTAAACTGATAAACTCTGATAAATTGATTGATTTTGAGTTTTGGGAAAATTCAAATGGGAAATTAAAGCAAGTGAGTACAAATTCGAAGAAAATGAGAGGATTTATTTTAAATTATGTTGTGAAAAATAAAATTAATGATGTGAAAAAATTGAGAAATATTACTTTAAATGGGTATGTTTTTGATGAGGATATGTCGGATGAGAGAAAATTTGTTTATGTGAAGAAATGATAAATTTGAGAAAGAGGGAATTTTTATTTTCCTCTTTTTTTGTGAATAGTAATAGAAATTGTTGACGAAATATAGTATACTGGATTAAGAAAAGAAAAAAGTTATAAATATAGATTTTTAAATTTTGTAAATGGAGAAAAGATGATAAAAATAGATGTAGATGAGAGAAAGTGGGAGAAAATAAAAGAAGAACATTCGGAATGGTATTGTAAAAAAATATTTCCTAGAATAAAAAAAGCATTTGAAGAATTAAAAAAACTATATGAAGATAAATTTTCTGATTATCAAGAGTTGGAAAGATAT
>NZ_CALHQO010000559.1:0-4740 GCF_938036635.1 uncultured Leptotrichia sp. | reverse complement strand
GGTACTTCCCAAGAAGCTCTCGCTTCTAAAAGCGGGAGTAGTTCACAGGGAAAGTTGTAATAATAAAAATAAAGTTTAAAATAAGAGGGGAAAAAATTATGAGAAAAACTAAATGGGCTACGAAAATTATTCCTAATCCACGACAGGAGAGGGAATATATTGAAAGAGATAATAAGCAAAAAAATGATGAAAAAACAAAAAAAATGAAAAAAAGTAAGACTGAAAAACAGAATTTTGAAAATACGAATTTAAGTTCGGTAATTGATAATGATATTTTGAAAATACTTTATTCACGTGGTATAACGACAGAGAAGGAAATAAGGGAGTTTTTGAATCCAAAACTTGAAAACATTCAGAATCCTTATGGACTGCAGGATATGGAAAAGACAGTTTTGGAAATTGAAAAGGCGATAAAGGAACAGAAAAATATTTGGATATACGGGGATTATGATGTGGATGGAATTACTTCGACATCTATTTTGTATATGGCATTAAAGGAGCTTGGGGCAGAAAATGTGAATTATTATATTCCAATTCGGGATGAAGGGTATGGATTGAATAATGAGGCTTTGAAGAAAATAAAAGAATCTGGGGCAGATTTGGTAATTACTGTGGATTGTGGAATTACAGCGTTTCCTGAAGTGGAGTTTGCAAATTCTATAAATTTGCCGATAATTATTACTGATCACCATAATTTAAATGGGGACAAAGTTCCAGATGCTATCACGGTTGTGAACCCCAAACGTCCTGAAAATGAATTTTCCTTTGAGTTTCTAGCGGGAGTTGGGACTATTTTTATGGTAATTCTTTGTCTTTATGAAAGAATTGGGAAAAAGGTAAAAGCATATAAATATCTCGATTTAGTAGCAATTGGTACAGTTGCGGATATTGTGCCGCTGGTGGAAGAAAACAGGATTTTGACAAAATTTGGGCTGGAGCAGCTTAGCCGTTCTAAAAATAAGGGGCTTAGATTTTTACTGTATAAATTGTTTAGTACGCAAAATTCAGATTTTAATGAGAAAACTGAGTATAATTCGTATGATGTGGGCTTTATCATAGCACCTGTCTTTAATGCGGCTGGAAGGCTTAAAGATGCAAAAATGGTAGTAAAATTACTAATTTCAGATAATGATAGAGAAATTGAGATAATCGTAAAGGAATTGATTAATAAAAATTTTGAACGTAAAGAATTGCAGAATGAAATTGTGGAAAAAGTGGAAAAACACATTGAAGAAAGCGATTTGAAGGAAGATTATGTGATTGTAGACTATTCGCCTGAATATCATCACGGTGTAATTGGTATAGCGGCTTCCAAAATTGTAGATAAATATTACAAGCCTGCGATTATCATTGAAGTGAAGGAAGATGAAGGAATAGCAGTTGGATCGTGCCGAAGCATTGGGAATTTTAATATTTTAGAGGCGTTGCAGTCAATGCCTGAACTTTTTGTGAAGTTTGGGGGACATTCTGGAGCAGCTGGATTTACGATTGGAATAAAAAATTTGGAATTATTTAGGAAAAAAATAAATAAATTTGCAAAAACAAAACTGAAAGAAGAGGATTTTGTAAAAATAATAGAAATTGATAAGCAAATCCCCATTCAAAAGGTTTCGTACGAATTTTTCCAAATAATAGAACTTTTAAAACCATTTGGCTTTGGAAATCCAATGCCGACGTTCAGAACCAATAACGTACTTTTTGAAAATATAAAATTTATTGGAGAAAATAAAAACCATATAATGTTTGACATAAAGCAAAAAGGATTTTTTAATAAAAATGCTGTCTGGTTTAATTCTGGCGAGTATTTTAAAGAACTGAATGAGAATTTGTTTTACGATATTGTTTATAAATTAAAGACGGAAATGTTTCAGGACAGATATTATACGAAAGTGTATGTTGAGGATGTGAAAGTGTCACAGTTGAAGGACGATACTTTATCTTATTATCATTCGCTTTTTAACACATCTTTCCCGATGAAGTCTGTATTTTATACAAATATTGAGCTGGAAACGGAAAAGAAAATTACAATGAAAATGGAATTTGATCAGGTTTCGCTTTTTCAAGGAAGAAAGTTCATTGGACGGCTTGATTACAGTGTTTCCAACTTGTTAATACTTTTAAATCAGTATTATAACTGGAATTTTACTGTGAAAATGGAGGATGTGAAGCAGGCTTCAAATCATAATATTGTAAATATACTGATAAAAAGAGATTATAATTTTAAATGTTATGATCACACGCAAATTGGCATTTTTAAGAAGATAAAAGAATTTTTGATTGGGAAAATGGAGTATAATTCACAGACTAAAGAATTGCTGGCACAGTTTTTTAAGAAAAATAAAAGCTTGATTATAAAAAATATTTTTGATGAAAATGAAAAATATAAATACAAAATGTCAAATTTTGAAAATTTTTTGCTGACAGTTGGAATTTATTATAAAAAAATAACTGATAAAAAAAGTCAGATTGTGATAAGTTCAGATAAAAAGTCAGCTTTTAACAATTTTATAAAATCATATTTTGATATAAATGAAGAATATTCTGAAAACGGCTATCCATTTACATTGTTTTATAATTATAAAGATATAGAACGATTGGAAAATATTATAAAAACAGATTTTTCAATGCAAAACGAAATTAGTTATGAAATTAAGGAAAATAGCCAAAATCTTGAAGTTAATGAAGAACCAAAACAGCTGGAATACAAGAAAATTGAAAAAATAGAGTTTAAAAATAATGAAAATGTGGAAAACTCCGAGAGTATTGTGGAAAAACAGCAGGAAAATACAGAAAAGTTAAGTGAAGATGAAAAACAGGAAGTGGAGAAAAGATTTTGCGTAATAATAAATTCTAAAGATTTTATGATAAAAACAGATGATTTGGACAGAAATAATATTGAAGAGATAGATACGAAAATTGAAGTGCCAGAAAATATAATATTTTTAGAAAATTCAACGAAGAAGGAGAGAAAAAATGCAAAAAATATTTTTGTAGAATATTTACCGATTGAAGAAAAAATGAAATTGAAAAAGTTGCTTACTGATGGAGAAAAGATTTATTCTGATTATTCGGTTAATGAGATTTTGTAAAAGTAAATAATGATACAGATATTTGATTAGCAAAAAATCTTGATTTGTTGTTAAAAAAATTCGAGAAAAAAAGTGTTGTAAAACAATATATATGTAACAAGAATAAAAAAAATAAAATTAAGAAATATAATATTAGTCAGATTTTATAAACACTTTGAAATAATGAATTTAAAAAATAGGAGGAAATATGGAAAAACTAAAAAAGGCTATTTTGGTTTACAATCCAAAATCTGGAAATGCCAATATAATTTTAAGCAATTTTGATTTAATCACGACAAAACTGCTGGAAAAAGGGATTACATTGACACTTTATAGTATAAATAAGGATTATGACCTGTTTACAGAAATTTTAAAAAATGAAAAATATGATATTTTGATTTTATCAGGTGGAGATGGAACATTAAGCCGTTGTTTAAGCGAACTTTATTCTAAAAATATTGAATTTCCAGAAGTTGCAATATTTCCGACAGGAACATCAAACGACTTTGCGAAAGCATTGAAAATCGAAGAAAACATTGAGAACTGGATAGAAAAAATTACAGATAAAACTGCCAAAAACATTGATTTTGGGTTAATCAATGGAAAAACTGTGTTCTTGTCATCGTATGCTGGCGGACTATTTACCAAAATTTCCTACAATACAGACAAAACGTTGAAAAAAACATTTGGAAAAATTGCCTATTACATAAATGGACTTGGAGAACTTACAAATATAAAGACTTTTGACTTGGATATTGTGTTGGATGGAAATGAGAAAGTGAAGGAAAAGGCTATTTTATATGCAATTCTGAATGGGAAAAGTGTTGGAGGATTTGAAAATGTAATTGATGAAGCCAGTATGAATGACGGATTTATGGATATTCTAATTGTAAAAAACATTGACAACCCGCTGGATATTCCAAAAATCCTAATAGACTTAATGAACAGCAACCTAACAAACAACGATTACATCCGAACTTTACAAGCCAAAAAATGCAAAATAAAAAAAGTTACAGAAGAAATTGACGTAAGCATTGATGGAGAAGAAGGGGAAAATATAGATGTAACAATTGAGTTTATAAGCGGGAAATTAAAAGTTTTTTGTTAAGAATTTATATAAGGGATAGATAAAGATTAAAAAGACTAAGATAGAAACAGGGATTTTTCACAAAAAATGAGAAATAAAATTTAAGGATAGGGTGATATACTAATTAAAAAATATACGATGTTATTTTTGTTTTTATTTTTTCTTTTTCAAAATCAGCCTGATGGCTCTTTGGTAAGTACACTCCCACAAATCCCAGTTTTTCCAGTTCATTTACCCTATTTTTGATAAATGAAACTTTTCTCACTTCGCCCCGTAATCCAAGCTCTCCAATAGCGGCTATTTTCTGACTTACGGGTATGCCTTTTATTGAAGATAAAAGCGAGAAAACTACAGCTAAATCAGAACTCCTATCGTTCAAGTCAATTCCACCTGGAATATTAATATAAATATCTTTAGAGTTTACATCCACCTTTAATGAACGCGACAAAACTGCACTCAATATTTCCACACGATTTTTATCATATCCTTCAACTGTTCTTCTAGGCATCCCAAAATTTGGTGTTCCCAGTAACGACTGCACTTCAAATAAAAACACACGGCTTCCTTCAAAAATTGGTACAATAA
>NZ_CALHQO010000558.1:0-6137 GCF_938036635.1 uncultured Leptotrichia sp. | reverse complement strand
AATGATAGAAGAAATATTTGTTAATAAAATATATTTTTATTTAAAAATATAATTTAATTGAAATTTAGAAGTGAGAAAAATTATGGAAAATAAAATATTAACATTTGATAAAATAGATAAATTAGCAAAAAATTTAGCAGAAAAATTAAAAAATGGAGGCTGTCTAGGGCTTATTGGAGATTTGGGAGCGGGGAAGACTACGTTTACTAAGAAGATTTGTGAATGTTACAATGTTACAGAGAATGTGAAGAGTCCGACGTTTACTTATGTGATTGAGTATAGTTCTGGAGATGTGCCTGTGTATCATTTTGATGTTTACAGGATTAATGATTCTGAGGAAATTTATGAGATTGGGTTTGAGGATTATATTGGGGAAGATGGAAGTGTTGTGATTATTGAGTGGGCGGACAAGATTTTGGATGAGATGCCTGAGGATGCGGTGTTTGTTGAGATAAATCATTATTCAGATGTGGCTCGTGAAGTATCAGTTTATACGATTGAAAATGGAGAAAAAGTAGATTTTGAAATTGAATAATTTAGTTTTTAATAGTTCAATTTTAAATGGATTCGAGTATAAAAGTAAAGAAAAATGAAAATGGAGAAAAATATGTTGATATTTGCGATAACGACTACAACTAAGCTGGCTGGATTGTCGCTTTATGAGAAAGAGAAGCTGCTGGGGGAAATTCATGTGGAAATGGCAAAAACACATTCTACTACGATTTTGGAGCAGATTGACAGCCTTTTGAAATGGACTGGGAAAAAGCTAGATGAAATTGAAAATGTAATTGTTTCGATAGGACCTGGTTCATTTACGGGTGTTAGAATAGCAATTTCAGTTGTAAAAGGGCTTTTTTTTGGACGGAATGTAAATTTTTATGAAGTGAATGAACTGGATGCACTTGGATTTCAGGGGTATTATAATTTGAAAACAAGTTTGGAAAATGATGAAGATGTGAAAATATATTCGATGATTGATTCACGAAAGGAAAAGATTTATTGTGCAGGTTATGAAACTTCAAGTGAAAATAAATTGAAATTAATAAAAAATTATGAAGTTACAAAACTTGACAGTGTTATTGAGGAAATAATAGAAAATAAGGGAAATAATAAAAAAGTTTATCTAATTGGAGATGCAGTTTTTAATTATAAGGCTAAAATATTGGATAAATTAGGAAATTGTGTAAAAATATTTGAAGATAAGAATTTGGCAATTAATACAATGACATTTGTACAGATGCTTTTAGATAAAAATTTGGAAAATGCTGGTGTGGTAAGAAAGACTGATATTTTTAATCTGAAACCAGATTATCTAGAAAAATCACAGGCGGAAAGGGATAAGAAATAATGCTGAAAAATTTTTTTAAATTTGGAAAAAAGAAAAAAGATGAAGACCAGAAGAATACTTTGGAAAATCAAATAGAAAAAGAAATTGAAGAAAGCCAAAGTGAAATAGATAAAATTAAAGCTGAAACTGAAAAGGAAATAAAGGAAACAGCTGAGGAAATCTTAGGAAAAAATGCTAAAAAAACTGAAAATAATGAAAAAAACTTTGAAACTGAAAGAGAAAAAACTGAAAGTGTAGAAATAGAAGAAAAATCAAATGAGAAAACAAAAGGAAAGCCTAAATTAAAACCTTTAAAGGATAGGCTGGCAACTCCTAAAAAAGGTTTTTTTGGAAAACTGAAGGAAATGCTTTTGGGTAAAGCTATAGATGACGATTTGTACGAGGAACTGGAGGAGTTGCTTATTCAGTCAGATATTGGAATGAATATGACAATGCAGCTAGTGGAGGAGCTGGAAAAATCAGTTTCACAAAAAAAACTAAAAACATCGGAACAAATTTATGATGAACTAAAGGAATTGCTTAAAGCAAAACTTATTTACAATGATGAAAACAGCACAAAATTAAAATTACAGGATGGAAAGCTTAATATCCTTTTAGTTGTTGGAGTAAATGGTGTTGGAAAGACTACTTCCATTGGTAAAATTGCAAAAAAATTGAAGGATAGCGGGAAAAAGGTTATTATTGGGGCTGGAGATACATTTAGAGCCGCTGCGATTGAGCAAGTTGAGGAATGGGGAAAACGAACTGGTGTGGAGGTTATAAAACAGGCACATGGAAGCGACCCTGCGGCTGTAATTTTTGATACAGTAAAAACTGCTAAAAATCGTGGATTTGATGTGGCGATACTGGATACGGCTGGAAGACTGCACAATAAACGTGATTTGATGAAGGAGCTTGAAAAAATAAACAAAATTATACGTGAACAGTCTGGAGAAACAGACTTTGAAACTTTGCTTGTGATTGACAGTACAACTGGTCAGAATGGATTGGAACAGGCTAGAATATTTAATGAAATCGTAGATTTGACAGGAATTATCTTGACAAAATTTGACGGAACGGCAAAAGGAGGAATTATTTTCCCAATTACAGAAGAGTTGAAAAAACCAATTAAATTTATAGGTGTCGGAGAAGGAATTGAGGACTTGAGGGAATTTGACACAAAGGAATTTGTTGAAGCTATGTTTGATTAATAAATATAATTAAGAAAGGAGAGAAATTATGAACACATTAGCGAATGAGTTAAAGGAAAAAGCTAAAAAGCTCCACAAGACAATTATCTTGCCTGAAACAGAAGACGAGAGAGTCTTAAGGGCTACAGAAAAAATTATTAAGGAGGGAATCGCAAAAATTGCTCTAGTTGGAGACGAGAAAAAGCTAAAGGAAAAAGCATCTGAAATTGGAATTTCGTTAGAAGGTGCAATTTTTTATAATCCTGAGTCATGTGCAACAATTGACGAGATGGCAGAACTTTTGAGAAAAAAAAGAGAGAAAAAAGGAATGACGCTTGAAACTGCAAAAGCGACACTTATGTCAGATTCAAGATATTTTGCAGCAATGCTTGTACACCAAGGAAGAGTAGATGGAATGGTAGCAGGTTCATCTTCACCAACAGCTCATGTCCTAAGAGCTGCAATTCACATAATTGGGCCAAAGGAAGGACTAAAGACAGTATCAAGTTCTTTTATTATGATAACAAATACGCCTGAATTTGGAGATAATGGAACTCTTGTATATTCAGATGGTGGAGTAATACCTAGTCCAACAGCTATGCAGCTTGCCGATATTGCTATTTCTGCAGCAGAAAAAGCTAGATTTACTGCTGGGATAAAAGAGCCTAAAGTCGCATTTCTATCATTTTCTACAAAAGGGAGTGCAGACGGAGTATCTGTAAGCAAAGTTAGAGAGGCTATCGAAATTTTAAAAGATAGAAATGTTAATTTTGACTTTGATGGAGAATTACAGCTTGATGCTGCGATTGTACCAGAAGTAGCTGCTGCAAAAGCACCTGGATCAAAAGTGGCAGGACAGGCAAATGTATTGATTTTTCCAGATTTAGATTCAGGAAATATTGGATATAAATTGACACAGAGACTGGCTAAAGCAAAAGCGTTAGGACCATTAATTCAAGGATTGGCACGTCCAGTTCACGATCTTTCAAGAGGATGCAGTGTAGAAGATATAGTAGAAGTTGTTGCAATTACTGCTGTTGAATCAGAAATGTAAAACATAAATAAAAATACAAACAAAAAATTTGGAGGGAAATTTATGAAAATTTTGGTAATAAATTGTGGAAGTTCATCAGCAAAATTTGAACTTATTGACATGACAAATGAGCAATCACTAGCTAAAGGAAATTGTGAAAGAATAGGAATTGCAAATCCTATTTTCAGTTACAAGAATTTATTGACTGGAGAAAAAATTGATAAAATGGAAGTTCCAATGGAAAACCATACAGTTGCGGTAGAATTGATTCTAAAAACACTTCAAGATGAAAAAATAGGGGTAATTTCAAGCGTGGATGAAATTGATTCAATAGGACATAGAATTGTCCACGGTGGAGAATACTATGAAAAATCTGTAATTGTAGATGACGAAGTTATAAAAAACCTTGAGGAAATAGCACCGCTTGCACCTTTACATAACCCAGCACATATAATGGGAATAAAAGTTGTCCAAAAATTGCTTCCCGGTAAAAAGAACGTGGTTGTGTTTGACACGGCTTTCCATCAAACAATGCCAGGAAAAGCGTATATGTATGCTTATCCTTATGAAGACTATACTGACTTGAAAGTTAGAAAATATGGATTTCATGGGACTTCTCACAGATATGTAAGTGAAGTGGCAAGAGAAATGTTAGGAAAAGAAGATTCTAAAATTATAGTTTGTCATCTTGGAAATGGAGCAAGTATTTCAGCAGTTCAAAATGGTAAAGTCGTAGATACATCAATGGGAATGACACCGCTTGCAGGAATTATGATGGGAACAAGAACAGGAGATGCAGATCCTGCCTCTGTTATTTATATAATGAGAAAAAGAGGACTTTCTTTGGATGAAATGAACAATAGAATGAATAAACAGTCTGGAATTTTAGGAATATTTGGAGAAAGTTCAGATTTTCGTGATTTAGATGCAGCAAGAAGAAGTGGGAATGAAAAGGCTCAATTAGCTTATGAAATGTTCTGCTATAGAATACAACTTTATATTGGAGCTTATGTTGCAGCAATGAACGGTGTTGATGCAATTGCCTTTACTGGTGGAATTGGAGAAAATTCAGTTGGAGTAAAAAAACATATATGTGAATCGCTTTCATATTTTGGAATCGAACTTGATGAAGAAAAAAATGCACAAAGATTACCAGGAAATATAGAATTATCAACAAAAAATTCAAAAGTTAAAATATATAAGATTGAAACAGCAGAAGAGCTTGTAATTGCAAGAGATACTTATAGATTAACAAAATAAAAATACAGATAGCCAAACTTTAGGGTTTGGCTTTACAATAATTTATGATCAAAGAAAGGAAAACTATGGCAACATTAAATATAATTTATTACACAGGTACTGGAAATACTGCAGATATGGCAAAATACATTGGTGAAGGAGCAGAAAATGCTGGAGCTGATGTAAAATTGATAAATGTAGAAGAAGCTGATGAAAGTGCAATAAATGCTGATTTTGTAGCATTTGGATCACCTGCTGTCGGAGCAGAAGAAATTGCACCAGAAATGGTTGAATTCTTTGAAGGGATAAAAGAACAGATTATAGGAAAAACAGTTGGACTTTTTGGCTCTTATGACTGGGGACAAGGCGGTTGGATGGAAACTTGGCGTGAAGAAATGATAAATGAAGGATTTTCTATTGTAAATGATGGTCTTATAATTCATCTAGCTGTTGACGATGATGAAAAAATTGAGAAATGCAAGGAATATGGAAAAGCAATAGTTGGTTAATTTTACCTTTAAAAAATGAATTAGTAAAATTGAGAAAAATCTATAGTTTTGAATAAAAATTATAACTTTTGATGTCAATTTTAAATAAATTACTATAAAATTATTCATAGTTATAAATATGGAGGAAAAATTGGGAAATTTATTAATACAGCTGGTCATAATGGTCTTTGTAGGGACACTTATAGGATGGTTTACAAATTATTTGGCAATAAAGCTGCTGTTTAGGCCTTATAAGGAAGTAAACTTTCTATTTTTTAAAATACAGGGATTAGTTCCTAAAAATCGAGACAGAATATCAGAAAACCTTGCTGAAACAATTGAAAAGGAACTTATTTCAGTAGAGCATATTACAGCAAAACTAAAGGATAGTGATGTTATTAATGATGATGTTTTAGATAAACTGCTTGATAAAGTTATAGGAGAAAAGCTTAAAAATAGTGTGTTAGAAAAAAATCCACTATTAAAGATGTTTTTAAATGATTCGTTAATTGAAAAAATAAAATCATACTTTAAAAAGTCCATTTTGGAAAATAAAGAGGAAATAGTGGAAGAAATAATAAAAATCGCAGAAGATAAAATAAATTTTAAAGAAATTATGCTTGAAAAAATGAAAAATTTTTCATTAGAAGAAATGGAAAAAATTATTTTGTCTGTGTCTAAAAATGAATTGAAACATATTGAGATCATCGGTGGGATATTAGGAGGAATAATTGCATTATTTCAGTTTTTTATAATGTTATTATTAAAACAGATATAAAATTTTTAACGTAAGGGCATCAGACGCCATGCCCTTACAACCCGGCTCGTCTAAGCATTTTCTGAAAATAAAAATTAAACTC
>NZ_CALHQO010000557.1:0-3716 GCF_938036635.1 uncultured Leptotrichia sp. | reverse complement strand
ATAATTTTTTATCAAAGGATTTTTCTATTAACTCAAGCAAGTCATTTTCCAGAAGCGGCAATACCGCCTGAGTTTCTGGATCTCCCATTCTCATATTGTATTCAAGCAGGTAAACACCTTTTTTAGTAATCATCAGCCCAAAGAAAATTACTCCCGCAAAGTCCATTCCTTCAGACTGCATTCCCTTCAAAGTCGGATCCATTATATCTGACTTAAATTTTTCAAAAATTTCATCCGTAACAAAAGGATTTGGACTAATAACTCCCATTCCTCCTGTATTTAATCCAGTTTCATCTTCCCCAATCTTTTTATGATCCTTTGCTGACAATAGCGGTACAATTACTTTACTATCTGTAAATGATAAAATTGAAGCCTCTACTCCATCCAGAAATTCTTCAATTACAACCTGATTTCCAGCATTTCCAAATTTCTCATCAACCATTATATCTTCCACAGCCTTAATAGCTTCATTTAGATTTTGAGCAATAATAACACCTTTCCCAGCTGCAAGCCCGCTAGCCTTTATAACCACAGGAAAATCTTTCCAGTTATTCAAAAATTTCTTAGCTTTTTCAGAATTATCAAAAATTTCATAAACTGCTGTCTTTATCCCATATTTTTTCATAAAATCCTTAGAATAAGCCTTACTTCCCTCAAGAATCGCAGCCTTTTTATCAGGCCCAAATATTTTCAGTCCATTTTTATGAAATTCATCCACAATCCCCTGAACAAGCAATTCTTCACTTCCCACGACTGTCAATTCCACATTATTGTCTTTTGCAAATGAAATATACTCATCGATTGATCCTAAATTAACACTTTCAGCATTTGGTAACATTTCTACACAAGCATTTCCTGGAGCTATAAATATTTTTTCCACCTTTTCATTTTGAGAAAGTTTCCAAGCAATTGCATGCTCTCTTCCGCCAGCACCTACAATCAATATTTTCATCATTTCCTCCTTCAGCATTTCTAAATTTTTGACTAACCTTTTTTCTCGCATCTTTTGAATATATTTTAGCACATTTTTTGGTAATATTAAATGCAGAAAGTTGAAAATTCTTTATGAAAATCATTTTTACCTAAACCTCAATGTTATTTAACTTTATGAATTATATTGAGAAGTTTAGGTAATTTATATATTATTTTATTTTTATTGATTTTAATGCTCCAAAAATATTTCTTACTGTGTTTTCAACATTTACACTTCCTGAAATTAATGCAGTTTCAAGAGTTCTGACTCCAGGCATAATGGAAAATATAGCATCAAAGCCATTATCATACAAAATTTCGTAGCCATTTCCTAGATTTCCAGCTATTCCAATTACTGGAATATTGTATTTTTTAGCAAGTTCTGCAACTCCAAAAGGTGTTTTTCCATAAATTGTCTGTTTATCCATTCCACCTTCTCCAGTTATTACCAAATCCGCATCTTTCAGTTTTTCCTCAAGATCAACAGTATCAATAACTATTTCTACACCTTTTTTCAATATTCCTCCTAGAGTCAACAATCCTGCACCAAGACCTCCAGCAGCCCCTGCACCAGGAACATTGTTTATTTCCATATTCAAGTCTCTTTTGACAATTTTTGAATAATGTAGCAGATTGTTATCCAAAACTTCCACCATTTGAGGAGTTGCACCTTTTTGAGGACCAAATACGTATGCTGATCCGTTTTTACCAGTTAACGGGTTTGAAACATCACACGCAACTAAGATTTCTACCTTTCTTAATCTTTCGTCTAAATTTGAAAAATCTATTTTGGCTAATTTTCCTAGTTCAAATCCACCGAATCCAATTTCTCTTCCATTTTCATCCATCAATTTAGCACCTAACGCCTGAAGCATTCCAGCTCCGCCATCTGTTGTAGCACTTCCACCTATTCCTAAAATAATTCTTTCCACATCGTGATCTAAGGCCTTTAACATTAACTGCCCTGTACCATAGGTTGTTGTTATATATGGATCTCTTTTTTCTTTTGGTATCAGTTCTATACCGCTCGTTGAAGCCATCTCAATTATAGCAATATTCTTATCTCCTAATATTCCATATCTTGAAATAATTTTTTCTCCAATCGGATTTAAGGTTTCTTCATTGTAAATTTTACCATTTGTTGCATCTATTAGAGATTCTAATGTACCTTCTCCACCATCAGCCATAGGAACTTTTACTATTTCCCATTCTGGAAATATTGATAAAATTCCCCTTTCCGCACAATCGCATACTTCTTTTGCTGACATGCTTTCTTTAAATGAATCTGGTGCTATTACTACTTTCATTTTTGCCTCCCAATCTATAGTCCAAAAATTCCAAACAATATTGTTGAAACCACAGTCAATACAAATCCTATCAAACTTTCAAATGGTATTAATAAAAGTCTGTCTTTTATTTCCATATTAACTGCTCCACCAGTAGCATGGAAAAAGCTTCCATGTGGCAAGTGATCCAAAACTGTCGCTCCACTATGAATCATCGCAGCCGCATTTAATGGCTTAACACCCAGTGAAATCATTGATGGTCCAAATACCTTGCTTGCTACAGCAGTACCTGATGTTGTAGAGGCTGTGGCAGCAGACATCAATATTCCTGAAAGCGGTGCTAATAAGAATGCAGGTGCACCCGTTGAACTTAATAATGCTGTAATTATATCCTTGATATTTGAATTTGAGATTATTCCTGCTAAAGTTCCTGTTCCTATCAATATTATTGCTACCATTATCATTTTACTTAATCCTAACTTGCAGTATTCATTTATATTCTTAATTTTTCCCATAGCAATACATCCTATTAAACCACCTACTGGCAATGCAACTAACGGATCTATAACTACATTTGCAATTGGACGTAAAGCAAGCAGCAAGATTGCAAAAACTGGTCCTATTATTGATGCTGTAAAAGAAGGCTTTTCTTTTATTTCAGTTCCAACTTCTATATCAGAATCAACTATTTTAACACCTTTTCGTGTTAATGAACTTGCAATAATTACTGTAATTACTATCCCAACTATCGATGGAATAATTCCTGCGAACATTACCGAAGTTAAGGGAATATTAAATGATTCTGATGCCGCTATTGCATTTGGATTTGGAGAAATTATATTTCCACATTTTCCTCCACCAATCATGGCGATTAATATTGAAGTTTTTGATATGTTTACTCTTTTGGCTAAAGCTAAGGCTATTGGTGATACAGTAATTACTGCAATATCTATAAATACACCTACAGCTGTTAAAATAAATGTTGATATGACTAATGCAAATATCGCTTTATTCTCCCCCATTTTGTCAACTATTGTCTCTGCTATCTTATTAGCTGCTCCTGTTTCTATAAGTACCCCTGCAAGAACTCCTGCTGTAACAATCCTCAAAATAGCAGGCATCATTCCTTGAGCACCCTTAATCATAAAACTTACAGTATCTGTCAATCCTGCGCCACCTAGCAATCCTCCCAAAAGAGAACCTATTGATTGTAGTGATCTCTTTGAAGCAAGCGATGCAAAAGAACGAATTCTCGTCTATTCAGTCAATTTGTTTTAGTGTAGTAATTTAATACTTTTATAATGAAATAATTTAAGACCTTTAAAGACATTTATGTAACTTAAATAACCTTGGTTTGAATAGTGCTTTAGTAGTATGAAATGCATACTATTTGGAACGTATTCAAATTGAGGTTTTATTCTATTTTTAAGGAACTTTTACACATATTATTAAGGAAAA
>NZ_CALHQO010000556.1:0-3717 GCF_938036635.1 uncultured Leptotrichia sp. | reverse complement strand
ATTTACTAAGTATTAAAACAAATTTTAGTAATAGGTTATTTTTTTATATAAAAGTATCTGCTATTTCCTGAAGCTGTGAATTATCAGCACCATCTAAATATGCCTTTATAATATGTTTACAAGCCAAGTATCTTTTTTCGTAGCTATTTGATTTTACTGTAATATATTGAATATTGTATTCTTTATATAATTTCTTTAATAAATTTTGGAATTTTTCACGTCTGTCATTGTCGCCAATTGAACGAAGGCCATCATTTACCCAAGTAACATTATTTTCAAGTAAAATAGTCAAGTCAAATCTGTAATTTTGTACAAATTCACGAACTATTGGATTGTCCCGTTTTTCATAAGTTAGGCAAAAGGCCAGTGTTGCAATGTAATCTGTATCAATCAATGCAAATTTATTAGCATTTCTTGCAGCATATAAGACATTTGACTGATGCCCGAAAACGATTTTTTCGTAGTCAGAATATTGTAATGATTCTTCATCTCCACCCAATTTTTCAAAAACATATTCACGTCCATATTCCCAAGCAGAAGTTGTATTAAAAACATTTGCAAGTTTGTCTATCATTACACTTTTTCCACTGCTTTCCCCTCCACAAATTGTAATAATGGGAATTAAATGCTCCCTTACTTCACGTGGTAAAAATTCCCAGTATTTACTTGGATTTTCACGAATTTGCTTTGAGTTTACGTTGTATTCAATATAATTTTTGTCAATTGATTTAGTTTCAGATCCAAAATGCTTTAAATTGTACTCTTTGTCTTCATCACGATTGCTAATGAATATCACATCATTTTTCCAGTCTATTTCGTTTTCATTTTCCATTTTTTCTCTTTTTTCAATTTCATTTTTTAAGGTTATAGCCCATTCTTCCCAGTTATCACCTTGCTGAGAAAAGTTATTTTCATCCAATAAAAATGATGAAATATTTGGCTGATTTTTAAATGTCTGTTTTACAAAACGTAATCTGTCCTTTGGCGTTATTTCCTTTACAAAACGGGAGTTGGAAGTAAGAAGATCATCTGCATCATCAGAATATGAGATAATAACATATAATCTGTCTACAATTCCACTGGCCCTTTGAATAAAGTTTACATGTCCGATGTGAAGCGGGAAAAATTTCCCAATAATTATTCCTATTTTTTTCATTAATTTTTTCCTCCCTAATTTGATAGTTTAATTTTTTCATTAAGACTCGCATATTCTTCCAAAGCATCTTTCGTATCTAGCTCAATCTGTTTATAGACTGTTTTCTCCTTTTCACTACACCCCATTGATAGCCAAAGCCAAAACATCTATTATCATTATTTTTTTTATCATTTCTTCACTTCCATTTATTTCAGTTTTCAAATTTAAACAAAATTATTTAATTTCTAGTATACATTACTTTTTTCTAGTTTTCAATTATATTTATCGTATTAATTAATTATCAATCTTCCCTAAAATGAATTCACTTTTATTTTTTGTGAGTAAATTTACTCATTCCAATCATTAACAAAATTATGCTTCCAACTGCCATTTGAACAAATAAATTGTTGAAATTTTTTGTACTATCTACAATATATCCAAAGAACACTGGTATAATCCCACCAATTATATATCCAAAAGCTTGGACAACACTGGTTACTACACTCGCTTCGTTTGCAGTTTTTGCATATTTTAGTGGTAAAATCATCGCAATTGGGAAAGATCCTCCCAATCCAATCGACATTAACATTATGAAAACAATTGTTGATAAAATATTTACAGGTATTACAAGTGGAATGATACACCCAATCACTAAACAAAGTGAACTTATAATCGTCCATTTTCTAATACTTCCAATCTTATGCATAACTAAAGGTATTGCAAATCCAAAAAACATTTGAGCTGCAACAAATACAGTTAATAGCATAATTACCTGACTTTTATCAATATTTTTATTCTCTAAAAATGGAACTAGCCAAGTCGATATTCCATAAAAAATGCCTGATTGAACAGAAAAGAAAATTATCATTTTCCAAATATTAAAATCATTTAAAACAATTTTTTCCTGATTTTGCTCTTCGATAATTGAATGTTCTTCTTTTGGAGAAAATATTTGCCAAATCGCAGCAGCAATTATCGTCAAAATTCCCCAAATTCCCAATCCTAATTTCCAATTCACCGAAATTGTTATAGCTTTTGTAAAACTCGAAACGATTAAAGAACCAACTCCCATCGCAAATGAATAAACTCCAACTAAAATGCTCGAATACTCTGAAAATTCCTCTTTTATAAATCCTGACAACAACGGTCCAATTATTGCAATTGCAAATCCTATACAAAATGTTGTAATTAGCAAAAATACATATCCTGTCACAAATAATCTTCCAATCGTACTAATTCCCAACAATATTAATAACCATAAAATACTTTTTTGTCTACCAAATTTTGCTTGTACTTTGCTTACTAAAAAAGCAAATATTCCCATACAAACTACAGGAATTCCCACCAAAAGACTCACTTGAAAATTTGATAATCTCAATGATTCCTGAATTATAGTCTGAATTGGTGGAACACTTGATATTCCAAGCCTTAAATTAAATGCTACTAAAAAAATTAATATCACATAATTAAAATTAAATTTTTTCATTTTTCTCCTCTCAATTTTTTATTTTTTCATTTTATTCTGTTATTCAACAAAAAAACTCATATTATCATAAAAAAAGGTTGCAAAAAATAGAAAAACAATTTTTACAACCTCGTTTTACAAAATTATTTATTCAAATCGTAACATACTTTTATTTTATTAAACAGATTCAAGTGCTTTTTGATCTCTTACTAATTTTGCTAAAATTCCATTTAAAAAATCTTTTGTATCGTTGTAGGAATACTTTTTGGAAATTTCTAAAACTTCGTTAATTGCAATTTCATATCCAATTTTTTTTATAGTGATTTCATAAAAAGATATTTTTAGCAAGACCTTTTCAATCGTTCCAAGACGTTCATAAGTCCAACCTTCTAACACATCTTTTATCCTTCCAATTAAAATATCTTCATTTGCAATTATGTCAGTAACATAACTTCTTAAAAAATCAATTTCCTCATCTTTTTTTAAGTTTTCTTCAGTAATTACATCATTTATTCTCTTTTCGATATCATTGTTAATTAGTTCATATTCAAAAAGAAGTTTAAATATCTCTTCTCTAATTTTTCTTCGTGTCATTAATTTTCCTTTCCAGATGGAGAAGTTTTATTTTCTGTATTAGTTTGATTTTCTAATTTTGAGATAATGTTATTGTTATTTTTTTTTATATTTTCTTTTTGATTAGTTGGAGAGTCAATAATTTTTTTTTCAACAATTGTTTCTCCTAAAACTTTTTTCAATTTTACTTTACTTTTTTTCACAGTAATTCCAGTTGAATGAAAAACATATTCAGATAATTTATTTTGAATTTCTGCAAGTTTTTCGTTTAAGTTATCGACATTATAAGTATCTACAGTAGCTTCAATAACAACAGATTTTCCTTTTGGATATGATTTTACTTTTGAATTTTTAATGATTTCCTGTCCATTTAAGAAATCTTTTGATGTTTCATTTATTGTTTTTATGGAAACTTCTATTTCTCCATTTTTATTTTTAACTTTTCTATTTTGAGAATATTTTGTAAGTTTATTAATATAAGAAAGTAAAAATACTACTAAATAAATTATTGATAACAGTCCAACTAATATTTTAAAATTTAAAC
>NZ_CALHQO010000555.1:0-1172 GCF_938036635.1 uncultured Leptotrichia sp. | reverse complement strand
TTATTCTTTAATAATTTTTTTTCAGACATTTCTAGCATTTTTTCTGATAAATCCACTCCAACCACTGTAAACCCATCTTTTAAAAATCGTAATATAAATTCCCCTGTTCCACATCCTAAATCAAGAACAGTTCCCTTTTTCTTGATAAACATTTGTAAAAATTTATACCATTCGTCATAATTTACATATTTCATAAAAACATCATAAATTTCCGCAAATTCCCTATGCATTAATTTCCCCCTCATCATTATTTATTTGTTATTATTATATCACTTTTACCCTTATTTGTGAATATTGGCACAAATCTGAATCAAATTCAGGCATAATCAAAAGAAAAACTCCCCGATTTAAGCAGGGAGCTTTTCATTCTTTAGCGTTTTGCAGGTTTTACAAGCTTGCTTTCCCATTCGCTGACTTCCTCAGGGAAATAATCTAGAAATTTATCAATCTTTTTACCTTTTATATCAATATTCAGTATCTTGTCATCCTGCCTCAATGTTCTTAGCACACCTAGATCCTCACGAGTTTTTGTCCCGCCAATAATTGTATGCTTTTTATTAAGGTTAGTCAGCGGACTCATCGTTATGAAAAACTGGCTGCTGTTTGTATCAGGCCCAGAATTTGCAAAAGCAAGCATTCCTTCATGTGCAAATGTCAGCCAGTCTGAAAATTCATCCTTCAAATAATACCCAGCTGTCCCAGTTCCATCTCCCACAGGATCTCCTCCCTGAATCAGTCCATTCGGAATAATTCTATGAAAAGTCAGTCCGTTATAAAAGTTGTTTTTTGCCAAAAATACAAAATTTGCCACATTTTTAGGAGCGGCTTCAGGATACAAGTAAAAGGAAATATTCCCCTTGGTTGTCATAATAACCGCTTCCATTTCAAAACTTCTCATGGCTTTTTCAAATTTTTTGTTTTCTCTCGACTTATTTACCTTCTTTTCCTTTGCACCTGCAATTCCTACTAGTAAAATCATCAGTATGCCAGCCAATATCGTTATTTTCTTCTTCATAAACTTTCCTCGCTATTTTAAGCATAGTTACTGCACATTTTCCCATAAAAAACAGCTAGTTGCTGTACAGCCTCTTCACATGCCCTATCATTTCTTCAATTTCCATTTTGCCATTAAAATCAAATTCCAGAATTCTAAAATCAATATCTTCAATTTC
>NZ_CALHQO010000554.1:0-2212 GCF_938036635.1 uncultured Leptotrichia sp. | reverse complement strand
CTTTCCCAAGCATTTTTGCTACTTCCATAAAATTGGTAAATATTTCTTCTATCGAATTTGCCTGAATTCTTTTTGCTTCAATGTTATTTGATTTAAGCCCATTATTAAGGTTGTCATCTGTAAGAGCTGACGTTATAACCAAATCAGGCTTTAAGGCAATTATTTTTTCAAGCGACGGCTTTATAAAAGTTCCCACACTCTCAAGTTTTGCGACCTTTTCTTCAGGCCATACCTTTGAACGCTCCAAATTAGCAACTCCCACGATTTTATCTTCTGCTCCAAGCATATAAATCATTTCAACAGTCGCAGGATCCAGCACAACAATCCTATTATATTTTTTATTTTCCCCCTTTTTAGCATTTTCATCATTTTTCTTTGCACAAGAAATTATAAACATTGAAATAATCAGCAATGCCAAATAAAAAGAATTTCTTATTACTTTTTTCATTTTTCCAATCCTTTCCTATTAATTTTTTTTAGGTATTACATATAAAAATCCGCTATTTTCCACAATTTCACATTCAAATCCATAAATTTCAGAAAAAATCTCCTTTTTGTAAAGCTCCTTTGGACTCCCTGAATATGCAATTTTTCCATCCTTTAAAAACATCACATTATCACAGTACATCGAAGCCAGATTCAAATCATGCAAAACCATAATAGCCGTAATCTTTTTCTCCTTCACAAAATCCGATGTAAGCTTCATAATTTCAAGAGCATAATTCATATCCAATGCAGAAGTCGGCTCATCCAGTAAAATAATCCTTGTTTCCTGCACCAATGCCCTTGCCAGCAGAACACGCTGAAATTCTCCACCCGAAAGTGAAAAAATCGATCTGTCCCTAAATTTTTCAAGTCGCAACTTTTCCAAAATCTCATTTACCTTCCGCTCATCTTCCTTATCAAAACCAATCCACTTATTCTTAATATGTGGCGTACGTCCCATATAAATCATTTCGATTACACTTATCGGCATATTCAAAGCTGACTTTTGAGGAACAAAACTTATTATTTTTGCCATTTCCTTAGGACTATACAAACTGATATTTTTGTCAGAAATCTCAATATTCCCTGTTTCTATCGGAAAATATTTTAAAATCATTTTCAAAAGCGTCGATTTCCCACTCCCATTTGCACCAAGAATCCCGACAAATTCACCTTTTTTTATATTTATATTTAATCCATCAATTATCTTTTTTTGGGAATTATCATAGCTAAAACTTACATTTTTTATCGAAATTTCTGAATTATTATTTCCACTACTCATCCTATCCACCTTTTTTCCTTCTTATTGCCAAATATAGAAAAAATGGTGCTCCAAAAAATGAAGTTACCACTCCTATCGGAATTTCCGTCGGTGCCAAAATTGTACGTCCAATCGTATCACAAATCAGCAAAAACAGTCCTCCACCCAATGTTGCTAAAGGCAGTAGCCTAGTATTACTTCCACTTTTTAGCACAAGCCTTACCGTATGCGGTGCAATAAGCCCAACAAATCCTATCATTCCAGTAAATGCCACAGAAAAACCGACAATCAGTGCCGAAACAATCAATAAATTCCTTTTTAGCTCATCCACATTCACTCCAAGCGAATGTGCCTCTTCATCTCCACTCATCAATGAATCCATTTCATATCTTTTTAAATAAAAATAAACGACAGAAACTACAAGCGGTATCATAAGAACTCCGATTTTCAGCCAAGAAGCACTTCCCATATATCCCATCATCCACGTTACTATTCTAAAGGAATCCTGCCCAATCAGATACATACTGAACGACGTAAATGCCCCTAAAAAAGACGAAATCGCAATCCCAACAATTAGAAGCACCGCCACATCCGTCCTAGTCCTGCTTCTCGAAATCCTAAAAATTATCAACGCCACGATAACCGATACAATAAATCCACAAATTCCATACATAACATCAGGAAAATTAAAGACATACGCAATAACGCTTATTTTTATATTTTTAGCAATTTTTGGGCAAAGTTTGACAAAATTTTCCTATAGAGATCAAGATTTATCAGCTAAATTTTTAAGTCCAGCAAAAGGGCTTGGAAAAGGGCATTATTTGGGAACTGATAACCTTGGACGTGACTTGTTTGCAAGACTTTCACAAGGGATAAGAATTTCAATGGAATTATCATTGATAACAGCCGCAATCTGTGTTGTTTTCGGAACAATTTATGGAGCTGTATCAGCATATTTTGGTG
>NZ_CALHQO010000553.1:0-1612 GCF_938036635.1 uncultured Leptotrichia sp. | reverse complement strand
TAATTAAGTATATTAATCAAAATTTATTTGAAATAGATTTAATATTCCAAAAATATTAAAAAGGAGCTGTTATGAAAAAATTAAATTTAAGAATAGAAGAAAAAGAGTGTATTTTGTATATAAAAGAAAATAAAAATCCAGACTACATTTTAATACAGCCTGTAGACGAAAATGATATCAAAGTTCTAGATAATGAGGTTAAATATATTTCTGAAAATACAAATAAAAATTTTAGTCTTGCTGCATTTAAAATAAACGACTGGAACAGCGAACTGACTCCGTGGGAGATGCCACTTCTTCGTGGAAAAGGGAACTTTGGAAATGGAGCCGATAAAACGTTGAAATTTATAAAGGAAAAATTGATTCCATGTTTGGCAGAATTTATGGATATTCAAGATAAGAATGTGAAATATATTTTAGGTGGATATTCTCTTGCTGGATTATTTTCTCTGTGGAGTGGTTATGAAACTAATACTTTTTATGGAGTAGCAGGCGTTTCTCCTTCTGTGTGGTATGAGGGCTGGATAGATTTTGTAAGAAATGCTGAACTAAAGGCAAATCATGTATATCTGAGCCTTGGAAAACTGGAAGAAACTTCTAAACATAAAATATTAGCTAAAATTGGTGACAATATAAGGGAATATTTTGAAATATTGAAAAATTCTGGAATTGAAAAAAGTATTTTGGAATGGAATGAGGGAAATCATTTTAATGATTCAGATATACGAACTGGAAAAGGATTTGTTTGGATTTTAGAAAATTGTTAATTTTATTAACTTAAATCCCCTAAGGGTAGAGGCAGAGGTGAAATTCGAGATTTTTCGACTATCTAGTTAATCTGTAAATAATATACATAATAACTAGAAGTCTAATAAGTTCATCGCTATTCACTGCTCTAAACCTCCTTTGTATTAAAGTATGAGTTATTGGAACTCATTAAAATTATTATAACAAAAAAAACTGGAAAACTCCAGTTTAATTTGCCAATATTTTTTTACTTTAATACAAAGTTTTTTCCCTTAGGGTTTTTAACAATTTAATTATATCATATTTTCAAAAAAAGTCAATTGTAAAATAAATATCATTTTTTGTTTTATACACTTTTTTCTTATCCTTTATTTTGTACCCGTTATTATTTTCATCATAATTGTTTATCAAGAGTTTTTACATCTGCTTCCTTAAAAACTTTACCTTTGTAATAGGTATTATTCTTATCTTTTGCATAGTCATCATTCATTATTTCAAAACTTTCACTGTCTACATTTTTAATTTTCTTTATCATTTTTTCTTTATTTGAAAAATAGTAAACATTTTTATTGTCTTTAAAATAATTAGGTTCAATCATTTCAAATGTATTAGGATTTGCACCACTTAATTCATTTATTTTATAATCAATTCCTCTAAAATCGAAAACAGTAGCAATTTTATCATCATCTGTATTCAAAGTATAAACAGTATTTTTGTCTTTAAAAACATAAGGATAATTTGTAATTTCTTCAAAACTGTTAAAATCAATATTCTTAATATTTTTATCAATTTTAATTGTTTTTATGCTACTCTCTTTAGTTAATATGTAAATTCCATTTTTATCTTTTATTATAGAATTATCGTA
>NZ_CALHQO010000552.1:0-1359 GCF_938036635.1 uncultured Leptotrichia sp. | reverse complement strand
GATGAAAATAAAAGATATGTTTGAACAGAAGGAACATCTTGTTTCTTTTGAGATTTTTCCACCAAACAAAAATTTTTCACATGAGAAATTAAAAGAGGTGACGGCTGAACTGGTTGAATGCAAGCCTGATTTTATTAGCGTTACATACGGTGCAGGAGGGCAGACTAAAGGTGGGACTATTGAAATGGCTTCTCACATTAAAAATAATTTGAAAACAGAAGTTTTAGCTCATTTGACTTGTGTTGGAAGTAAGAAAAATGAAATTCACGATTATTTGCAGGAAGCAAAAAGTAAGAATGTAAAAAATATTTTGGCACTTCGTGGAGATGTTCCGCAAGGAGAAACAGAAGATATTTATAACAAAGGCGATTATAAGTATGCTTCTGAACTTATTAGTGACTTAAGAAAAAATAGTGAATTTGATGATTTTTCAATTGGTGGTGCATTTTATCCAGAAACTCACTATGAAAATAATGATTTGGTTGACCTGTTTCATTTGAAGAATAAAGTTGAAGCTGGGACAGATTTTTTAACTTCTCAAATGTTCTTTGATAATGATATTTTTATAAAATTTAAGGAAAAAGCAGAAAAACTAGATATAAAAGTACCTTTAGTTGCTGGAATTATGCCAGTTACAAATGCAAAACAAATAAAAAGAATTATAGAACTTTCAAAATGTTCTGTTCCTCAGAAATTAGATAAATTATTGGAAAAATATGGAGATAATCCAGAATCTGTGAAAAAAGCTGGAATAATGTATGCAAGTGAACAAATTATAGAATTATTAGCTTATGGAATTAAAGGAATTCATATTTATACAATGAATAAACCTGAAATAGCAAAAGAAATTATGAAAAATATTGAATTTGCAAGATAATTTAATAAAAAAATATAAAATAGGAGGTAGCAAAATGTCTATAAAAAAAGTATTGACAATTGCAGGATCTGATACAAGCGGAGGAGCTGGCATACAGGCGGATCTGAAAACGTTTCAGGAAAGAGGAGTGTATGGAATGAACGCTCTGACAGTTATTGTTACAATGGATCCTAGAAATAGCTGGGCTCACAAAGTTTTTCCAATTGAACTGAATGTTATAAAAGAGCAGATTGATACTGTTGTAAATGGAATTGGAGTGGATGCATTAAAAACTGGCATGCTTCCTACAGTTGAAATTATTGAATATGTAGGTTCTATTTTAAAAAATTGTAAAAATCCAGTTGTTATAGATCCCGTTATGGTGTGTAAAGTGAGCAGCGGTTCTACTGAAAATCTTTTCCCAGAAAATGTAATTGCCATGAAAAATCATTTATTGCCTTACGCAACTGTTGTTACTCCAAACTTATTTGAAGCCGCACAGT
>NZ_CALHQO010000551.1:0-1412 GCF_938036635.1 uncultured Leptotrichia sp. | reverse complement strand
TTTGAGTAAAATAGTCATAATTTTTGAGTTCTATTTTAAACTAGTTTTACTATAATTAAAGAAAGGCTGATAACAATGAAAAAAAATATCTATTTTTATGAAACCAATACTCCGATTGGAAAAATTGGACTTGCCACAACAGAAAATGATTCTCATATTACTGATGTAATCTGGAATTATGAAATTGAAAAATTGAAAAATGATGATAACTTTCAAATTAAAGAAACCAAGTTAATAAAAAAAGCAAAAAATCAGTTATTTGAGTATTTTTCCAAAAAGCGAAAAAATTTTGACTTGCCACTTCTAAAAGAAGGAACACCTTTTCAAATTTCCGTCTGGAACACTCTTGAAACAATCCCTTACGGCGAAACCCGTTCCTACAAGGACATCGCAATCACAATCAATAACGAAAAAGCAGTCCGTGCAGTCGGAATGGCAAACAATCGAAATAAAATCTCAATTTTTATTCCTTGCCATCGTGTAATTGGTGCGAATGGAAAGTTAGTCGGATATGGTGGAGGACTTCATATAAAGGAGTTTTTATTGGAACTGGAAGGTATTAAAATAAAATAGCAGATTATCAACAAATTGATTATAATATATTTGAATTTTGAAATTTTGAAAGAAGGAATATTAATGAATAATAAAAATTATGGATTAAATTTTAATTTTATAACTTTAAGAGTAAAAAATATCGAAAAAATGAGAGATTATTATTTAAAATTACTAAAAATGAAAGTTTTAAAAGATAAAAAAGAAAACGGAAAAAGAGAAATTACATTGGGAACTAATACAGCTCCTCTTATAAAAATGATTTCTTTTGGAAATGAAGTATTGAAAAACGATAACGAGACAAATGTATTTCATATTGCTTATTTACTGCTTGAGAGAAAAGATTTAGGAAATTTTTTAAGAAACTGTGCGAAAGAGCTAATCAAATTAGATGGAGTAGGGGATCACAATGTAAGTGAAGCCGTTTATTTGACAGATCCTGAAGGAAACGGTATTGAAGTTTATACAGACAGAGATTCTAATACTTGGAAATGGGAAAATGGACATGTTATAATGGGAACAGAAACTATTGATTTAGAAGATTTATTGAGAATTTCAGACAATCTTCCTGATTTTGAAATCCCTGAAAATACTAAAATTGGACATGTTCATCTTGAAACATTTGATCTTGAAAATGATAAAGACTTTTATATAAAAGCATTAGGACTTGAAATAGTATCGAAGTTACCAAAAGCATACTTTTTATCAACAGGTAAGTATCATCATCAATTTGGTATGAATCAATGGAACGGAAAAAGAAAGATTCCTAAAAATGATAATTCTACAGGTGTTGAAGAAATATATCTATCATTAGTTAAAGAAAAATTTGAAAAAAATTTCCCAAATATAAAAGAAAATAC
>NZ_CALHQO010000550.1:0-2353 GCF_938036635.1 uncultured Leptotrichia sp. | reverse complement strand
TTTTGGCTGTGGGAATAGGTTTTTTTGTAATAAGTTTTATTAAAAGAGGGAAAATGTAAAAAATCAGATTTTAGGAGGTAAGAACTATGAAATTAAATTTAAAAAAATTATTTGCTATAGCAATTATTGGAGCAGGAGTATTTGTATCACAACAGTCACATGCATTTATGGGATATGATTATTATATGGATCCTACAAATTTGCCAAGCGATACGTTACGGGAAAATCTTTTGCAGCAAACTTTTGATAATCATAACAAAGTTTTTAATAATAGCAATAAAACAAACGGCAATATGTCATTACTGCCTTCAATTATATTTCTTGCAGCCTGGTTTTATATCTATGGAAAGAAAAAAGTAAAGTAGAAACTCTCATTTTATTTTAATCAGAATTACATATCATAAAATTAAAAAATAACTTTAAGCAAGGAGTAAAAATTATGAAAGTAAACTTGAAAAAACTATTTGTTACAGCAGTTATTGTAGTGGGAATATTTGTATCACAGCCTGCACACGCATTTTATTATGATATGTCAGACAGTTTTAACTATACAAACAATGTGATAAATAGTACAAGAAATTATTTACTTGGTAGTGAAGTAATAAGCCACATTAAAAAAGGAGATTATTCTTCAAAGAAAAAATCAAATTCTAAAAAAACAACTACAAAAACAACGGGAAGTTCAGCAACTTCAACTACAGCCCCAAAAACAACAAAAGCAAATATTACTTTTAAATCGGACGGAAATACAAGAGGACTTGATTATTTTGTTAATAACTATCCGTCAAAACAGAGAGGGGAAGCAAGAACATACCTGAAACAGATGCAGGATTCTTTCCCGCAGGTAGCACGTTCAGTAGGAATACCTACAAATGACCTGTCTTCAGGACTGGCAGCTGCAATAGCAGGAGCATATATGGCATATAACAATGTAAGTCTGAATGATAATTATATGAAACCTCTGCAAAATCAGTTAAAAACAGTGCTTCAAGGTGTAGATGACTTTGATAAAATGAGTGACAGTGATAAAAAGTATATTTATGACCAAATGGTAATAATAGGAATGACTTTAGCTGTGAATCAGTCTCAAAACCAGCAAAATCCAAATGCAAAAGTTACAGCTCAATTAAGAAATGCAGGAAAAGAAATACTTGAAGCCTTTCTTGGAGTAAGTGCAGGTAAAGTAAAAATAACATCATCGGGGCTTTCTTATTAAAATAGTAAAATAGGAGTAAAAATGAATAAAAAAGATATATTTTCTAAAGGGATAGATTCATTTACCCTGCATATTCTGGCAATGACATTTATGGTGGCAGATCATCTGTGGAATATATTTTTTCCTAATCAGATATGGTTAAATGTGCTTGGAAGACTTGCCTTTCCTATTTTTGCCTTTATGCTCGTGGAAGGATTTTTTAGGACTAAAAACAGAAAAAAATATTTAATACGTATTTTTATTTTTGCAGCTATTTCGGAAATTCCGTTCAATCTTTTTGCAAGTCTGGCATTAAAAGGAGAAATAATGGTATTTTATCCATATAACAATGTATTATGGACTTTCGGAATTGCCTTATGTGGAATGAATTTACTGGAAAAGACCGAAAAATCAGAAAATATGAATAAAATAATAAAATTTTTTGCAAAAGCTGTTATAAGTATTATCACTGCTATAATTGCACATTTTGCAAGAAGTGATTATTTAGGATATGGAATTGCAATTATTCTGATATTCTATTTTTTCAGGGGGAAAGATTACAAAAACATAATATTTCAGGCTGTATTAATGGTATTTCTAAACATATTTATTATGCCTGGACTTGAATTTCCGTTTAACTTTTTTGGAAATGAGATATTTATAAAAACACAGATATTTGCGATATTTTCACTGCCGATAATATGGCTTTACAACGGAAAGCAGGGTATTCATAACAAATTTACAAAATATATGTTTTATTTCTTTTATCCATTGCATCTTTTAATGATAGTGGCGATTTATGTTTCTTTTATGATATATCTGATTTCTTTGATAGGTAAGAATTATGGAAATTAAATGAAGCCAATATTTACAAAGCAAAAGTTTAAGAAGAACTGTTAAGAAAATAAAAAACATAAAAAATTCTGTATCCATTGGGGAAGTGATAAAATTGAAAAAAATTTTAATAATAGCTATGATAGTTTTTGTTGTTTTTAGCTGCAATAAGAAACAGGAACAAAATAAAACAAAAAAACATCCGCTTGGGCAACCAAACGGATGTTTTGTTTGAAGACAATGTTTTTTGAGCCTTTCCTTAAGTGATGACGGACGGTAGCGACTTTCTTCGAAATTCCATACCTAAACTTTGAGCCTATAGTC
>NZ_CALHQO010000549.1:0-1715 GCF_938036635.1 uncultured Leptotrichia sp. | reverse complement strand
TTTAGAATTTTTTGTCTTATATTCTTATTTTTTAATGTCATTTGCTTTTCATTGTCAAAATATGGATAATCATTATCAAATAAAACATTACTAAATAATGTTGTTTTAAAATTTAATAAATCAATATTTATCTTTTTTATAGCATTTATATCTAATCCTCCGCCTATTTTATACTTTGGAACATACAAAAAATTAGAACATTTATTTTCAAAAATTACACAGTATCCTTTTATTATTTGAATTTCCATTCCAGTTTTAATTTTCTCTGTGATAACTGGATAATATTCATAATAAGTTATTTCTCTTAATTTTTTTGCTTCAGAAAAAATTACTACTTGCAATAATAAAAAATAAATTATAACTTTCACTTATTTTTATCTCCTTCGTATACCCTTTTTCAATTTACTCTCCTTCAGCATTCAATCTTACAATCTCCACAATCACATCAGTTGCTAGAATCATACTCTCAAGTGCTACAAATTCATATTTCCCATGGAAATTTTCTCCACCTGCAAAAATATTTGGCGTTGGAAGTCCCATGAATGAGATTTTTGAGCCGTCTGTTCCACCACGGATTGGCTTGATTATTGGTTCTATTTCAAGGTTTTCCATTGCTTTTTTTGCTATTTCTACGATTTCCATGTGATCTTTTATGATTTCTCCCATGTTGTAATATTGATCTTTTATTTCAACTGTTACTAATTCTTTTTTGTATTTTTCATTAATTTTTTTTGCAACATTTTGAGCAAATTTCTTTTTTTCTTCAAACTTCTGTCTGTCGTGATCTCTTAAAATGTATGATAATTCAGCATCTTCACAATTTGCACGAATTTTTTCAAGAAAATAAAATCCTTCATATCCTTCTGTCTTTTCAGGCACTTCATCTGCTGGAAAGCTATTTATAATTTCTGCAGCTATTAAACTTGCATTTATCATTTTTCCTTTGGCTGTTCCTGGATGAACACTTTTACCTTTTATTTTAAATACAGCTCCAGCTGCATTAAAACTTTCGTATTCAAGTTCTCCCACGGGTCCGCCATCCATTGTATAAGCAAAATCCGCTCCAAATTCATCTACATTAAAGTTATCTGCTCCACGTCCAATTTCCTCATCAGGCCCAAACGCTACTTTTACCGTTCCATGCTTGATTTCTGGATGGTTAATCAAATATTTCATAGCCTCAATAATTTCCACAACTCCAGCCTTATCATCAGCTCCCAGAAGTGTTGTTCCATCAGTAGTAATTACAGTTTTTCCCACATATTCCTTTAAATTTGGAAATTCATGAGTAGATAATACAATATTTTGCTCCTTATTCAAGACAATATCTTTCCCATCATAGTTTTCCACAATCTGTGGATTTACATTAACTGCATTAAAATCAGCAGTATCCATATGTGCGATAAATCCAACAGTTTTCACATCTTTATCAACATTACTTTTCAAAGTCGCATTAACAAAGCAATTTTCATTCACATACACATCTTCCATCCCTATTTCTTCAAGCTCTTTTACAAGCATTTTGGCAAATTCAAGCTGTGTTGGTGTCGATGGAATACTCTCACTTTTTTCATCCGATCTAGTTTCAATCTTTACATATTTCAAAAATCTATCCTTTAATGTTTCATATTTGTTCAAATCCATTTATTTTCCCTACTTTCTCCATATTTTATAATTATAACCTATTTTACAATTTTTTACAGTTTTTTTCAATG
>NZ_CALHQO010000548.1:0-3200 GCF_938036635.1 uncultured Leptotrichia sp. | reverse complement strand
TTTTCAAAAATTTTGCTGTATGTGATTTTCGAGATTTTATTATTTCCTCTGGAGTGCCTTGTGCAATAATTTGTCCGCCTTTATGCCCTCCTTCAGGACCTATATCTATTATATAGTCAGCATATTTTATAACATCAAGGTTATGCTCGATTACAAGCACTGTATTCCCCTTTTCTACAAGTCGATTTAATACTTCCAGCAGTTTTCTGATATCTTCAAAATGAAGTCCTGTTGTAGGCTCATCAAGTACGTAAATTGTGTTACCACGTGAAATTTTAGAAAGTTCTGTGGCAAGTTTTATTCTTTGAGCTTCTCCTCCAGAAAGAGTTGTAGCAGGCTGTCCCAGCTGAATATAGTTCATTCCCACGTCAATCAATGTCTGTAATTTTCTCTCAAGCGTCGGAATATTCTTGAAAAATTCGTATGCTTCCTCAACCGTCATATCCAGCACATCTGAGATACTTTTTCCCTTGTAATGCACTTCCAGCGTTTCCCTGTTATAACGTTTTCCCTTACAAACTTCACATTCCACATAAACATCAGGCAAGAAATTCATCTCGATTTTATTAATTCCAGCACCACCACAGGCTTCACATCGTCCACCTTTTACATTGAACGAAAATCTTCCTTTACTGTATCCTCTTACTTTCGCATCATTTGTCTGAGCGAATAAATCTCTTATATCATCGAATATTTTCGTATAAGTTGCAGTATTTGAACGAGGAGTTCTTCCAATCGGCGATTGATTTATGTCAATTACCTTTTCTAAATGCTCAAGTCCTTCTATTCCGCCATTTTCCAGCGGATATAATTTTCCTTTATTAAGTCTATTGTGAAGTTCTGGATAAAGTGTCTGATTTATCAATGTAGATTTTCCACTTCCAGAAACTCCTGTAACTACAGTAAATACTTCTAGTGGAATGTGTACTGTAACATTTTTCAGATTATTTCCCTTCGCATTTTTCAAAACAATTTCTTTAGTGGCCTTTCTTCTCTTTTCAGGTACTTCTATTTTTATTTTTCCATTCAAATATTGTGCAGTCAATGATTTTTTATTTTTCATAACTTGTTTCGGAGTACCTTCTGCAACGACTTCTCCACCGTTAATTCCAGCTCCTGGCCCTATGTCAATCAGATAATCAGCCTCTCTCATTGTATCCTCATCATGCTCAACGACAATCAGGCTATTCCCAATGTCACGTAAATCCTTCAATGTTGCAAGCAATTTATCATTATCCCTCTGATGAAGTCCAATGCTTGGCTCATCCAGCACATAAATTACACCTGTAAGCCTACTTCCAATCTGAGTTGCCAGTCTTATTCTCTGCGATTCTCCACCAGATAGGGTTTTTGTCATTCTGGCAAGACTCAAATAGTCAAGTCCCACATTTATCATAAATTTCAGTCGTTCTTTTATCTCTTTCAGTATTTCAGAGGCAATTTGCATCTGCTTTTCAGTAAGTGTAATATTTTCATAAAATTTCAGTGCATCAACAACACTTACTTCTGTCAAGTCAATAATGTTCTTATCATTTATAGTTATCGCTAGAACAACATCTTTCAGCCTTTTCCCTTTACAAGTTTTGCAAGTCTTCTCTGTCATATATTTTGCTTCCATTTCTTCCTTTGCCGATTCTGAAGCAGTTTCTCTATATCGACGTTCAATACCATTCACAATTCCCTCAAATTCTCTATTTCCATTATAACTAAAACTATCCCCGCTCCAAGAAAACTTAAACTTCTTGTTACTTCCATAAAAAATTATATCCTTCTCTTTTCGAGTCAATTCAGACACTTTTTTATCCAAGTCGATTTTATGAGCTTTTGCCATTGCCGTGAATAAATCCCAGTTCCACCCCTTTTTCGTAGTCGCTCCTGGAAAAACAATTCCACCTTCATTAATTGATAAATTTTCATCTACAATTAATTTATTTTCATCCACTTCCAGCCGTGAACCAAGCCCATTACAAACTTCACAGGCTCCATAAGGTGCATTAAACGAAAACAGTCTTGGCACAACATCTGGAAAAATCACATCAGGATGATTTGGGCAGGAAAAATTTTCACTATATTTGTTATCTTCTCCATTCACATTTGCAATAATTTTCCCATTCGAAAGCTCACTCGCCGTTTCAATGGCTTCTGTAATTCTGCTTAAAAATTCCTTGTCATCTTTTTTTACAACAAGTCTATCTACAACAACTTCAATATTATGTCTTTTATTCTTATCTAAGTCAATTGTATCATTTAAATCCAAAATATCTCCATTTACTCGAACTCTTTGAAATCCTTTTTTCTGCAAATTCAAGAACAAATTTTTATGAGTCCCCTTTTTATCAATAACAACAGGCGATAACACTATCAATTTGTCCTTTTCATTCCGTCCATTCACAAGATTATCCACAATTTCCTGAATTGACTGCTTTTCAACCTTCTGATGACAAATTGGACAATGTGCCTCTCCAATATGTGCCCATAAAAGCCTCATATAATCATAAATTTCCGTAGTTGTCCCAACAGTTGAACGTGGATTCTTAGAAACACTTTTCTGCTCAATCGAAATCGCAGGCGAAAGCCCCTCAATGCTATCCAATTCAGGCTTCTGCATTTGACCAATAAACATTCTCGCATAAGCAGACAAACTCTCCACATACCTTCTTTGCCCTTCCGAATAAATCGTATCAAATGCAAGCGAAGATTTCCCACTCCCTGAAACTCCTGTAATTACCACAAGTTCATTCTTAGGAATCTCAATATCAATATTCTTCAAATTATGCTCTCTTGCTCCAATAATTTTTATCTTGTTGTCTTTCATTTTCTTCAATGTTCCTCTCTAATTTTTCTCCTCAATTAACTTAAATCCCTCTAAATCAGCTTTTTTAAATTCTTCAATCAATTTTTTTCCATATATCCAAACCTTTTGTTGCCAAGGATGTCCTAAATATCCAAAATGAAAATCAACATCTATAAAAAAATAATAATCTCCATTTGGACAATATGTTGGAAAATATGCAGTATACCCGCCACCCCAGTAGCGTTCATCTTTAACTTCTATAATTTTAGGCTCATCTTTAATACGAGGATTATATCTGAAACAAGAATGTTGCCAATCCAATGCATACAATTCCTCATTTTCCTTAGTACATTTTAAAAAGATTTCCGTTATTTTATCCCGAACTTCTTTTTTAAATCCCCAAACT
>NZ_CALHQO010000547.1:0-10910 GCF_938036635.1 uncultured Leptotrichia sp. | reverse complement strand
CCACGTTCATTATCTGCAATTGCCCATATTTTACGATGCAATTCTGCTCTTTGTGTCGTTTCATTTGATTCTTTTGTATTTTTCATTTTTTCTCCTAAATATTTGTTTTTATATTCCGTTATATAATTAAATTGAAATTTTTTATAGATAATTATTGAGAATTTTTTAAAGACATTCAGGCAGATAGCAATCAAATCAAACAAGTTTTATCAATAAATTTACAAATGAAAAACTAATATGAAAATGTTATATTACTCTTTAGGAAATTTATCAGATAGAAAAGAGGAAAGAAAGGAAAATGGGAAAGAAAATAAAAAATAGAAATAAAAGTAAAAAAATAATATTATCCATAGCATTTATGATTACATCAGCATTTTCGTTTGCTGAAGGGGAGAATTATCATGACTATAAAGCTTTATTAATAGGGGATGTTAATGGAAATATTATAAAGGAAGATAACAGTTCAGCAGTTCGTCCATTAGCGTCTGTTACAAAAATTATGACATCAATATTGACATTAGATAAAATTAAGCAAGGTTCAATTTCATATGAGGACAAGGTAACAGTTTCATCAAAAGCGGCTTCTGTTCCTTATGGAATAAAATTAACTGCTGGAAAGCAATATACAGTAAGGGATTTATTAAAGGCAACTATTATAAAATCATCAAACAATGCGGCTTATGCACTTGCTGAATATGTTGCGGGTGATGTGCCAAGTTTTGTAAATTTAATGAATCAGAAAGCAAGAAGTTATGGGCTAAATTCTCTTCGATATTGCTCTCCGCACGGATTACCGCCTAAGTATACAGGTTCTTGTATGGATCAGGGGAATGCTAAGGATTTGTATAAATTGGCTCAAATCACATTAAGGGATTATAGTGAATACTTAAATTTCTCAAAAAACAAAACAGATTATGTAGATAACGGAAATACAAAAGTAAGTTCTACAAATTCACTTTTAGGAAATGTTTTGGGAGTAGATGGAATAAAAACAGGCTATCATGAAGCAGCAGGTTCAAATATAGTTTTGACGGCAAACAGAGGCAATGATAGAATGATAGCAATTATTTTAGGTTCAGACAGAGCGAGAGATAGAAATGCAATAGGTGCAAAAGAGATAAATGATTATTATGCAAATGGCTATGCTAGAAAGAATCGTGGAAATAATAATTATGCAAGCAGTTCTGCTAACACTGGTAATGCTGTAAAAGTTAATGAAAGTAATAAAGCCGAAAATAATAATGCTCCAAAAGGAAACAAGGTAGAACAATTTTTTAATACAATTTTTGGAAAAAATAACAATAATAATTCAGCTAAGAAAATGAAAATTATAAGCAGAAATGATGTAGTAGCAGTAGCAACAATTGGAAATAATAGATATAATTTATACCCTACAAAAGATGTAGAAATAACTGCAACTCAAAGACCAAATCTAACTTACACAGTAAACTTGAATTCAGGAGTAACTAAAAATAGCAGGGGAAAAATTGTAGGAACGTATATTGCAACTGATGGAACTTTGACTTATAGTGGGGAACTGATTATGAAATAATATAAAAAGAGCTGTTGTTTTTTAACGGCTCAATTTTATTTTTTAAAATATAACAACAGGAAGGAAATAAAATGTCTATTGGAGTATTTGATTCGGGAATTGGGGGACTTACGGTATTAAAAGAGATTAGAAAAGTATTGCCAAATGAAAAAATATATTATCTCGGAGATACAGCAAGAGTTCCTTATGGAGAAAAGACAAAAGAACTGATTGTAAGGTACTCAAAAGAAATTGTTGAGTTTTTACTGGAAAAAGAAGTAAGCGCTATTGTAGTGGCTTGCAATACAGCTACTGCCCTTGCATTAAAAGAACTGAAAGAAACTTTTAAAATACCAATTATAGGGGTAATAGAGGCTGGAGCAAGAACAGCAATAAATACTACAAAAAGTAATAAAATTGGTGTAATTGGAACGAAAGCAACTATAAAATCGGGGAAATATGAAGAAGAAATAAAACTTTTTAATACAAAGGCAGAAGTATTTCAGAAGGCATGTCCGCTTTTTGTTCCAGCTGTAGAAGAAGGAATTTTAAGCGGTAAGCTTGTTAATCAGATAATAAAGACATATTTAGATGATTTTGAAGGGAAAGTTGATACATTAATACTAGGGTGTACTCATTATCCGCTTTTAAAAGAGGCAATTGGAAAAATTTATCCAGATATAAAAATAGTGGATCCGGCAAGGGAAACAGCGTTAGATTTGAAAAAAATTTTACAAAAAAATGAATTTTTAAAAAATGATGCTAAGAAAAATGAAGAAGTAAAATATTATGTAACAGATGGGCAAGAAAAATTTAAAGAAATTGGAATTATGTTTTTGGAAGAAAATATTTCAGAAGTTGAATTAGTAAAATTATAAATTACAAATTTAAAAAGAAAGGGTATAAATGTTTGAATATATTTTAGGAAAATTAGCAGTGAAGAAAGTTGATTATGTTGCTTTAGAGATAAATGGCTTGGCATATAAAATCCATATATCCCTAAAAACATTTGAAAAAATAGATAATATTGGAAGCAACGAAAAATTATACATTTATACAAATGTAAAAGAAGATGATATTTCTCTTTACGGATTTAAAACACAAAATGAAAGGGAACTTTTTAAAGCACTAATAAGTATAAGTGGAGTAGGACCAAAACTTGCAATTGCAATACTTTCTACTTTTAATATGAGAGAAATTATTGATATTGTTACAGAGAACGAATCAAAAATCTTTACAAGAGTTCCAGGACTGGGTATAAAAAAAGCTCAAAAGATAATACTGGATTTGAAAGATAAAGTGAAAAAACTGGATGTAGTAGAAGTGATTGAAGAAAATAGCAATATATTAAGTGGAAAACTGATAACTTCAGAAGTATCAGATTCTAGAGTTTTGTTAATGAAGGAAGATTTGAAATTGGCTTTAGAATCTTTGGGATATGTAAATACAGATGTTTCTAAATGGATAAAAGATAGTGAGTTAGTTCAAATAAAAGATATTAGTGAAGCTATAAAAATAGTTTTGCAGAAAATTCAAAATAAAAAATAAAAAAGATAAACTTTATTTTAAAATAAAAAAACTCTTCCTGCAAGGAAGAGAATTAAAATTCTTATCTTTGCATTCAATGCCGGATTTAGCACCTTGTTTTTACAGGTTGCTGGATACTCAAAACGGGCCGTTCCCTAGTATCTCTCTTGATAAGTTTGGATTAAATTGTTCTCTGAACCTCCCACGACTAAAGTCGCAGGGTTCTAAAATCTTTAAAAATATTTAAAAATTTTCTAAGAAGTTTGATAGCTTTACACTACCCTTATTCTTTTAGGTGTGTTCAGCTCACCTCTATTGTATAGGACACTTAAGTCCACAACTTTACTTTTTCTTAAAATATTTAATGCTCCATTACAATCTGCATTTATGAGTTTACCTGTGCTTGTTTGATATAGTCCTCTTTTTATTCTTTTTCCACTGAATATATATTCTTGCGGATTTTCTTTATCATATATTGGAATTTCATCTCCATCAAAGAAACTTGCTTTTGATGTATAACTCTCTTCTTGTAGTTTAAATTCTATTCCATATAGTTTACATAGATATATTAATTTATCTCTTAATTTTCCATATGGTATATTTACAAAGTTTTGATTATTTATACTTCCTATATTTGAATTTCTTTGAAAATCTTCATTATATCCTAGAACTAGTTTTCCTATATCATTATTAAGACAATAATTTATTATTATTCTTGCTGCTTTTGAAAGATAATCTTCTATACGATTATTTCTCTTTCTAGCTATTCTCTTTTGCCTTAATGTTGTGCGGGAGGTCTTTTGCTTATCTTTTATGCTTTGTAATTTTGCATTTATCTTGTTATAGTATTGATTTATTGATTTTAATTTTCTACCATCTATCAGGAATGAAGCTCCATTATTTGTAACACAAGTACATAGATTATCTATACCTAAATCTATTCCTAGTCCATTTTCTTTATTTAATTCCCTTTGAACTTCTTCTACTTCATAAGTATATTGAATTTCAAAGTACCTAGAATGTTGTTTTGGTATTATTCTAATCTCTTTTATCTTCTTGTCTTTTAATACTGGTGGCAGCTTAATTTTAACTTCCTGATGAGTTTTCTTAAACGAATTTGAATAAGGAACTATCAGCATATCATCTTTTAATCTAACAAAACCTATAACAAGAGTTGTAAAACCATCTTTAGCAAGATATTTAGGTAATTTTATTTTTTTATTATCATATTGACCATTCTTAGCAAGTTTTAAAAGTCCAAAAAATGATTTGAAACTTCCGTCTACTTCTTTTAGAATTTGTTGAGCCATATTAGAATTTAACTTCTTATAGTTCTCACTATTTTTAAGCATTTTATAGTTTTCATTATAACTTAAATACTTTTTCTTATTAAAATAGTATTGTCTAATATTATATATAGCTTCATTAGTTAAGTTCTTGGCTATATGAGATAAATATTTTAAATTCCTAAACTCCTTTTTACTAAGATGTTTTACTTGTTGTTTTAATGTTAAATACATATATAATCACCTCCTTTTCATCAGAGATATTATACCATGTATTCTACATTTTATCTGTCAAAAAAGTAATATTTTTAAATATTTTTAAAACTTGCTAGTCTGATATTCTTCCAAATTCATCAGCTGGTTTTTGTACAGCTTTTACTATTTGAATAACACATATTACAAATTCAACTAAAAGAATTATTATTCCAACTAAAAGAAAGTATGTTAATATTCCTATTATTCCTGCAATTAGAAAATATATTCCCTCCTGTTTTCTACCTGCATAAAATGCATGAATTCCAAAAGTTCCAAAAAACTAAGCTATCAAACAATAAATTACTTTATTATATTTAGGTTTCTCATTTATTGCATTTTCAGGCAAATTAGTTTCTGACATAACGTATCCTCCTTAAATTTATTTATATATTATAATTTTTTATTAGAATAATCCTGGAATACTTACTCCACCAGTAACTACTTCCATTTCTTTTTCAGCCATTTCTTCAGCTTTATCCAAGATTTCATTTACTGCATTTACAATTAAGTCTGAAACAATTGTTGCATCATTTTCATCAATTGCATCTTTTAATACATCCAATGAAATTGATAAATCTACAATTTTTTTCTGTCCGTTTGCTTTTACAGTAATTCCTCCACCAGCAACAGATGTTTCTACGAATTTATCTTTTAATCCTTCTTGAATTTTTAACATTTCTTGTTGCATTACTTGAGCTTGTTTGATTATATCCTGTTGGTTTCCACCAGATTTATTTCCTGCTCCTTTTATTTTTCTAACCATAGTTGATAATTCCTCCTGCGAATTATAATTTAATATTTATAATAATTTTTATTTTTATAAAAAAAAATGGTGGAGAGAGAAGGATTCGAACCTTCGAAGGCTGAGCCGGCAGATTTACAGTCTGATCCCTTTGGCCACTCGGGAACCTCTCCACAACATTCTAAATTTTAAATAGTGGTGCCGCTTGTCGGACTCGAACCAACCACCTACTGATTACAAGTCAGTTGCTCTACCAGATGAGCTAAAGCGGCAAAATTTACAAAAACATTATATCGGATTTTTATTGTAATGTCAAGGAAAAATTAATTTGATTTTTTGTTGTTTTTTCAAAGGGCTTTATGGTATACTTTTGTCATCGATACTTATTAATTTATTGAAATTTAAAAGATTGGAGAACAAAATGAGCGAAAAAAATTTAAAAATCTTAGGATGGATTGGAACATTACTTTCTGTAATAATGTATGTGTCTTATGTTCCACAAATAATGGGGAATTTACATGGGAATAAAACATTTTTTTTGCAACCTTTAGCAGCTACAATTAACTGTACAATATGGACAAGTTATGGTCTTTTAAAAGAGAAAAAAGATTATCCGCTGTCAGCAGCAAACTTACCAGGAGTAATCTTTGGACTGCTTGCAACAATTACAGCATTTTAGACAATTTAATTTTAAAAATTTATTGTAAAGTTCATTTGAATGATAATCAATCATTTTTATGAGCTTTTTTTTGATAATTTCTTTATAAAAGTAGAAAAAAAATCAGCTTTGTGATAAAATATACAATATAATTTAATTAATCTGTAAAATAAAAAAATATAGCAATTCTAGTTTAAAATGAGAGTGGAGGATTGAGCTATAGTTATTAGTCAATTCATTATTTTTATATATTTTTGCTCTAGTTTTTAAGTGAGTTAGTTATATGAAATTAAAATAGGAGGAAAAATAATGCCAAATGAACTGAATAAAGTTTATTCACCAAATGAGATAGAAGATAAATGGTATAAAATATGGGAAGAAAAAGGATATTTTAATGCACAGCACAATGCAGAAAAGCCAGGATATTCAATTGCTATTCCACCACCAAATGTTACAGGGATTTTGCATATGGGTCATATGCTTAACAACTCAATACAGGATGCGATTATTAGATATAAGAGAATGAGCGGATTTGATACACTTTGGATTCCAGGGATGGATCATGCTGGGATTGCTACACAAAATAAAGTTGAGAGAATGCTGGCTGATGAAGGAACTTCTAAAGAGGAAATTGGGTATGATGAGTTTTTGAGAAGAACTTGGGAATGGAAGGAAAAACATGGTGGGCTGATTACGAAGCAGCTTAGAAAACTGGGAGTCTCGCTGGACTGGACAAGAGAGAGATTTACTATGGATGAAGGGCTTTCGGAAGCTGTAAAAGAAGTGTTTATCAAACTTTATAACGATGGGCTTATTTATCGTGGAGAATACATTGTAAACTGGTGTCCGCATGACAAGACGGCACTTGCTGATGATGAGGTAAATCACGAGGATAAAAATGGAAAAATCTGGGAAATCAGATACCCAATTAAAGATAGCGATGAAGAATTTGTAATTGCTACAACTCGTCCTGAAACAATGCTTGGAGATACAGGAGTTGCAGTAAATCCAAATGATGAAAGATACAAGCATCTGATTGGCAAAACTGTAATTTTGCCTCTTATGAACAGAGAAATTCCAATTGTGGCAGATGAATATGTAGATATGGAATTTGGAACTGGAGTAGTTAAGATGACTCCGTCACACGATCCTAACGACTTTGAAGTGGCAAAAAGAACTGGACTTGCATTTTTAAATATTTTTACAGAAGATGCGCATGTAAATGAAAATGGTGGTAAATATCAAGGGCTAGAAAGATTTGCGGCTAGAAAGGCTATACTTGCTGATTTGGAAGAGCAGGGACTGCTAGTTGGAGTAAAAGATCATAAAAATGCTGTGGGGCATTGCTACAGATGTAATTCGATTATCGAGCCAAGAGTTTCTACACAATGGTTTGTAAAAATGGAGCCGCTTGCAAAAAGAGCATTAGAAGTTGTAAAAAATGGAAAAATTCAAATTACGCCAAAAAGATGGGAAAAAGTTTATTACAACTGGCTGGAAAACATAAGGGACTGGACAATTTCACGTCAAATCTGGTGGGGACACAGAATACCTGCCTATTATGCAGAAGACGGAACAGTTTTTGTAGCAAAAAGTCTGGAAGAGGCAAAAGTTCAGGCACGTGAAAAATTTGGAAAAGATGTGAACTTGACAGAAGAAACAGATGTGCTTGATACTTGGTTTTCATCAGCATTATGGCCATTTTCAACATTAGGCTGGCCAAATGAAACTGAAGACTTGAAAAAATTCTTTCCAACAAATGCACTTGTTACAGGTGCAGACATATTGTTCTTCTGGGTAGCAAGAATGGTAATGATGAGTCTTTATATAAAAGATGAAATTCCATTTAATTATGTTTATCTGCATGGAATTATACGGGATGAAAAAGGTAGAAAAATGAGTAAATCTCTAGGAAACTCTCCTGATCCGCTTGACTTAATAGCAAAATATGGTGCAGATGCAATAAGATTCAGCTTTTTATACAATACTTCCCAAGGACAGGATATTCATTTTTCAGAAAAACTGCTTGAAATGGGTTCAGCTTTTGCGAATAAAGTGTGGAATGCATCAAGATTTGTGTTGTCAAATCTGGAAGATTTTGATGTTTCAACAACTGTGGATAATTCGGAATTTAAACTTGAAGATAAATGGATTTTATCCAAATTGCAGACTGCTTCAAAATTGATTAATGAAAATATGGAAAAATATGAACTGGACGCTGCAGCAAAATTGGCATACGAATTTTTCCGTGGAGATTTCTGTGACTGGTATGTAGAAATTGCCAAAACACGTGTCTATGGACAGGAAGGCAGTGATAAAGTTGTGGCACAATGGGTGTTAAGACACGTTCTTGATAAAGGGCTTAAAATGCTGCATCCATTTATGCCGTTTATTACTGAGGAAATTTGGCAAAAATTACAAACTGGTGAAGAAACAATTATGTTATCAGATTTTCCAAAAGAAGAAAAAGAGTTTATAAATATCGAGGCTGAAAAGGAATTTGACTATCTGAAGGAAATTATTTCAGCAATTAGAAATATCCGTGGAGAAGCAAATGTTTCGCCATCTAAGAAAATTGAAGTTATTTTCAAGACAGCTGATGAAAATGCAAGAAATATTTTACAAAATAATGCCAAAATACTGGATAAACTGGCAAATGTTGAAAAATATGAATTTAATGTGGAAATTCCAAAACTTGTAGGATTTAGATTGGTTGATACAACTGAGATCTATGTTCCGTTAGCAGAGTTAATTGATTTAGACAAGGAAATTGAAAAATTGGAGAAAAGTATTGAAAAAACTCAAGTTGAACTGGATAAAGTATTGAAAAAATTATCTAATGAGAATTTTGTTGCAAAAGCAAAACCTGAAGCTGTGGAAAAAGAAAGAAGAATAAAAGAAGAGCTTGAAAACAAAATTGCCAAGTTTAAGGAATCAATGAATTTGTATAAATAGTATTGGGATTTAAGCTATCAGACAAGTTTAATGAATAAAAAACTTGAAAAATTAAGATTATAATTGTAAAATACATTAAACAAAATAAATTTAAAATGGAGGAAATATGAGAAAGCTTTTGATATTGGTCTTATTGGCTTTAGCTTTAAGTTCGTGCTTATCAGCTAATGTAGGTGTTGGACCAGGTGGATTGCATGGTGGAGTTGGAGTTTATTTCTAGATTTTAAGCCAACTAAATGGGAAAAATTTTTTAAGAGGTGAGATAAAATGAAAAAACTAATTATTTTGATTATGATTTTGTTCACGCTTGCGGCTTGCAGCAGTACTGGAAAAGGGACAAATTCGATTCATGTTGGAGTAGGTGTTTCAGGACTTTAAGATTTTGTAGCTGAAGTATTTATCAGAAAAAAGGAGAGAGAAAAATGGGAGCATTATTTTGGGCAATTTTGTCAGGAATAACAGCAATTCTGGAAATAATTATTCCAGGGCTTGTAACAATTTGGTTTGCACTTTCAGCTTTAATTGTAATGTTTCTTGCAAATTTTATAGAAGATTCGCTAATACAGTTTTTAATATTCGCTGTACTTTCGGTAATTTTCCTAATATTTACACGTCCAGTCTTGAGAAAATACATTGAATCGCAAAGAAAGACAAATTTTGATGCGAGCATGAAAGGGACTGATGTAAAAATTGAAAAAGTAGTCGATACTAAACAAGCTGAAAAGGAATATGAAGTAAAATTTAAAGGATCTATTTGGACAGGAGTAAGCGAGGAAATATTGTCAAATGGAGAAATTGTTAAAATTAAAGGTTTTAAAGGCAACAAGATAATTCTTGAAAGAAAGTAATAATTTTTTAAATAAAAATAGGAGGTAATATTATTATGTACTGGACTTTACCATTAATAGTTATTCTTATTGTAATAGCGTTAATTTACATTTTTAAATCAATAAAGATTGTACCGGAATCACGTGTACTTATAATTGAAAAATTGGGAAAATACGATAGATCTTTAAATTCAGGACTTAGTTTTCTGAATCCATTTTTTGACAGGGTTGCAAGAAGCGTTTCTTTAAAAGAACAAGTTGTGGATTTTCCGCCTCAGCCTGTTATTACAAAGGATAACGCCACAATGCAAATTGATACAGTTGTTTATTTTCAGATAACTGATCCAAAGCTGTATACTTATGGAGTAGAGCGTCCACTTTCAGCAATTGAAAATTTGACAGCGACAACTTTGAGAAATATTATTGGAGATATGACAGTTGATCAGACATTGACTTCAAGAGATATTATCAACACAAAAATGCGTCAAGAACTGGATGATGCCACAGATCCTTGGGGAATAAAAGTAAACCGTGTGGAATTGAAAAGCATCTTGCCACCAGCTGACATTCGTGTAGCAATGGAAAAGGAAATGAAGGCAGAACGTGAAAAAAGGGCAAACATTCTGGAAGCACAAGCAAAAAGGGAAGCGGCAATCTTGGTTGCAGAAGGAGAAAAACAGGCTGCAATTTTAAGAGCAGAAGCTAAAAAAGAACAGCAGATAAAAGAAGCAGAAGGGCGTGCAGAAGCAATCTTATCAATTCAAAAAGCACAAGCAGAAGCATTGAAACTGTTAAACGAAGCTGCACCAACAAAAGAGGTATTGTCATTAAAAGGAATGGAAACATTTGAAAAAGTGGCAGACGGAAAATCAACAAAAATCATTATTCCAAGCGAATTACAAAATCTGGCTGGAATGGTTACAGCATTTTCGGAACTTGCTAAAAAAGATAAAGATGTGGAACAAAAATAAAATAGATGGGACTGGACAAAATGTTCAGTCTTTTTTTTAAAATTTTTAAATTACATAGATTGTAATAATATAATCTTGAAAAAAATAGCTTTATACTAAATTTGATTTAAAATTTTTATAATAGGTTTGTTTAATATCTAATTTATAGTTATTCAAGT
>NZ_CALHQO010000546.1:0-4523 GCF_938036635.1 uncultured Leptotrichia sp. | reverse complement strand
GTAATTATATAAAATTACAAAAAAAATCTCTAGATAAGTAAGAACTTTCTTGCTTAAATAGAGATTTTTTATTAATCTGAGATTAAAACTATTTTACAACATTCAATACAAGTGTTTCTCCAACTACTGCTTTTCCAGATTCAACTGGGTTTAATGAACTGTAGTCATCACTATTTGAAATTATTACTGGTGTAATAATTGATTTTGCATTTTCTTTTAAGAAGTCATAATCATATTTAACTATTGGATCTCCTGCTTTTACTACTGCTCCTTCTTCTGCAATTCTTTCAAATCCTTTTCCTTCAAGTTTAACTGTATCCATTCCAAGATGCACAAAAATTTCGATTCCAGCAGGTGTTACAATACTAAAAGCATGATTAGTATCAAATATTTTTTCTATTCTTCCAGAAGCTGGTGCTACCATTACTCCAGAGGCAGTTGGCTCAATTGCAACTCCGTCTCCTATCATTTTTTGAGCAAAAACTTCATCAGGTACTTCTGATAAAGGCAATAAGTTTCCTGAAATAGGAGCTATTACTTTCCCATCAAATTCCTGCTTAACTTCTTCACCTTTGTTACCTTTTTTGAATAAATCAAATAATCCCATTTTAATTCCTCCAATTTACTTATTTTATATTTAATTATCCTATTTTTATGTTACCATATATAATCAAATTAGTCAAATTTTTCTTAATTTTAATATGCGATTTTTATATCAATTAATTTGATTTCTTAAAATTATCCTTTAAAACTTTCAAATTATTCTTCGCATGTTCGTCTCCAAGCGCTGCAGCTTTTAAAAACCATTTTTCAGATTCTTTAAAATTTCCTTCATTTCCAAAAATCATTCCTAGACGATTCATCGCATTGATATCATCTTTCCAAGCCATCTGTAAATATATATCTTTTTCTTTAGCAGTCTGTTTAGTTGAATTATAAAATGTCAAAAGATTTTCTTTTGCACCTTCACAGTTCTTTTCAATAGCCATTAAGTAATATTTTTCTGCTTCTTCATTTTTTCCATTCTGCTCATACAAAATTGCTAAATTATTTAAAGCATCATAATCTTTATTTTTAATCGCAATTAAATAATATTTTTCAGCATTCTCAAAATCATGCTGGCTAGCATAAAGATATCCCAAATTATTTGCACATTCATAATCTCCAGCCTCAATAGCTTTCAAAAACCATTTTTTGGCATTTTCATTGTCATAATTATTTTGAAAAATAAGACCAATCTCATTCATAGCCTTTGTATCACCATCTTGTATTCTTTTCATATATTCATCAAATAATTTTTCCATTCCATTTTTTTTCATATATTCTTTCACCATCCTTTCTTAAAATTTTTTGATTTATAAACTAAATAACTTATCAAAGGCATTTTTAGACAATTCAATAAACTTCAGCAGTTCTGCATGAGTAAAAGTTGCTTCTTCTCCTGTCCCCTGCAGTTCGATAAACTCACCTTTGTCATTCATTACAATGTTCATATCCACATCAGCTTTCGAGTCTTCTTCATATTCTAAGTCAAGAAGCATTTCATTTCGGACTTTTCCGACACTTATTGCTGCGACTTTTGATTTTATTGGAATCTCTTTTAATTTTCCTTCATCTATAAGTCTTTCAACTGCTAATTCTAAAGCAAGATAGGCTCCCGTGATTGAAGCTGTTCTTGTTCCTCCATCTGCCTGAATTACATCACAATCTATCATTATCGTTCTTTCTCCAAGCTTTTCCAAATCTATCGCTGCTCTCAAGGCTCTTCCGATTAACCGCTGAATTTCCATTGTTCTTCCAGATAGTTTTCCTTTTATTGATTCTCTTTGGATACGTGTATGTGTTGCTCTTGGAAGCATGCTATATTCGGCAGTTATCCATCCTGATCCTGTCCCTTTTAGCCATCTTGGAATTTTTTCTTCAATTGTTGCATTACAAATAACCTTTGTATTTCCAAATTCGATTAAGACAGAACCTTCTGGATGGACAATATAATTTTTAGTTACTTTTACTTCACGCATTTCATCGTTTTTTCTATTATTATTTCTCACATTTTCTCCTAATTTTTTATCTTTAAATTATTTACCTTTATAAAGTGGAAATTTTTCTGTTAATTTTAAAACTTGCTCTTTTACTTGGGCAATTTTTTCATTGTCATTTATATTTCCTAATACTGTTAATATAAACTGTGCCACCTGTCTTGTTTCTTCTTCCTTAAATTCACGAGCTGTAATTGCAGGTGTTCCTAGTCTTATTCCACTTGTAACAAATGGCTTTTCAGGATCGTTTGGAATAGCATTTTTATTACAAGTTATTCCAGCCTCTTCTAATTTTGCTTCGGCTAATTTTCCTGTAACTCCCATTGGACGTAAATCAACCAGCATTAAATGGTTGTCAGTACCACCACTTACAATTCTAAGCCCGCCTTTTACCAATTCTTCTGACAGAATTTTAGCATTTTTTGCCACTTGCTCCTGATATTTTTTGTATTCTGGGCTAAGTGCCTCTTTAAATGCAACAGCTTTTGCCGCAATTATATGAACTAGCGGTCCTCCTTGTATTCCAGGGAATATTGTTTTATCAATTTTTTTTGCAATTTCTTCGTTATTTGTCAAAATTATTCCACCACGAGGTCCTCTTAGAGTCTTATGAGTCGTAGAAGTTACTACATCTGCATATTCTATTGGATTTGGATGAAGTCCAGCCGCTACGAGTCCAGCGATATGAGCCATATCTACCATCAAATATGCACCAATTTCATCAGCAATTTCTCTAAATTTCTTAAAATCAATTATTCTTGAATAAGCACTTGCTCCTGCAACTATCATTTTAGGCTTTTCTCTTAATGCAATTTCTCTGACTGCTTCATAATCAATCAGTTCTGTTTCGGGATTTAGACCATATTCCAATCCGATGTAATTTTTTCCTGAAAAATTGATTTTATAGCCATGTGTCAAATGTCCACCAGCACTAAGGCTCATTCCTAGAATTTTATCTCCAGCTTCAAGCAGTCCAACATAAACTCCCATATTTGCTTGAGATCCCGAATGTGGCTGTACATTTGCATATTTTGCCCCAAATATTTGTTTCAATCTTTCAATAGCAAGACTTTCCACAACATCAGCATTTGCACATCCACCGTAATATCTCTTTCCAGGATAACCTTCCGCATATTTATTTGTAAATACGGATCCAGCGGCTTCCATTACTGCCTTTGAAACAAAATTTTCTGAAGCAATCAGCTCAATTCCTTCCTCTTGCCTTTTTTCCTCTTCAACAATTGCATTATAAACTTCTAAATCTATATCTTTTATATAGCTCATTCTGATTTCCTCCTAATTTTATTTAAAATTAAATGCTTATTCTGTTAGAAAAAATACTTTATTTTATAACTTGTATTTTTCTGTAATTGTAATAAATTGCCTTTACTAAATCATATTCAAACGGTGAATTTAAATCTCCATATCTCATGCCACTCATTGAACTCGCATTTAGTCCTGTAACAACTGGTTTTGTGAATCCATAAATATTTTTATCAAATACTCCTGTATCAAAAAATAATTTTTCTTCTGCCACACGTCTTACTGCTCCTTCTGATATTGAGTCTATTCCTGCTCCAACAGCATCTCTTAAATCACTTGGTCCTAATACGGGTAAAACTAAAAATGATCCTGTTTTTACTCCATAATGTCCTAAAGTGTCTCCCATTGTTTCAGGGTCTCTTTTCATTCCCATATTTTTAGCGACATCTGCTACACCTAACACTCCTACTGTCGAATTTACAACAAATCTTCCAAGTGCATTTACAGCTTTTCCTGGTTTAAGTTGCAGTACTGAATTTACAAATGTAGGTATCTCACTAAAGTTATTATAAAAATTTGAAATTCCTTTTCTTATTGGTTTTGGTACAACTGCTGCATAAATCCGTGATGCTGGATAAACTATTTTTTTATCAATTTGAGTATTAAAAGCATACATTCTTCTATTAAATGGTTCTAATGAGTCATTTATGCCAGTTAATTGAAAAACTTGATTTGATACAATGTAATCTTCGTTCAACTCTTCCAAATTATTTGCCAAAACACCATATCCATCCTCTTCAAAAGCTATGTATTTATTTGTATCTGGCTTATTTTTCTTTATTTTTATATTTGTTTGTGGAACTAATTTAATATTCTTATCAGATGTTTCCTGTGTTTTACCGTTTACAAATTCAACAAATAAATCATCGTCAGCTTCCTTATTTCTTTCCTCTATATATGTAATTGTATTCTCATTTTTTATTTCCATTAATTCAGCTTTTCCAAGCGTTGCCACAGCAAGCATTGTTCCAAACATTATTAATTTATTTTTTCCTGCCATATTCTAATTTTCCTCCAATTTATCTACCATCAAATTTGCTACATCCTTATGCCAAAGAGCTCCTGTATGTCCACCAAATGGTAACAAAACTTTATTTAAAAATGTATTTTTTATATAGTCTATATCTTGACTTGAATATAAAACGTCATTAGTTGATGTTA